>DASVAW010000129.1 GCA_036376135.1 Candidatus Polarisedimenticolaceae bacterium
CCGCGGCCGATGTCGCCTCGGCGGTGGTGTTCCTCGTGGGAGAGGGGGCGTCCTACATCACGGGCGCCACCCTGGACGTCAACGGCGGCATGTACATGTAGCGGTTTCGGAGGAGGTAGTTCCGATGGCTTCCGTCGAAGAAAAGGTCAAGAACATCATCGTGGAGCAGCTCGGCGTCGATGCCGAAGAGGTGAAGCCCGAGGCTCACTTCGTCGACGATCTGGGCGCCGATTCGCTCGACGTCGTCGAGCTCGTCATGGCACTCGAGGAGGAGTTCGGCCTCGAGATCCCCGACGAGGACGCCGAGAAGATCACCACGGTGAAGCAGGCGATCGAATACATCGAAGCCAAGGGCAAGTAGCCCCCCCCGGGCTTCTCGCATGCGACGCCGGGTCGTTCTGACCGGGATCGGGCTCGTCACGCCGCTCGGCCTCGACCGCGCCTCCACGTGGGAGGGGCTCGTGGCCGGGCGCAGCGGCATCGGTCCCCTCACGAGGTTCGACGCCTCCGCCTTCTCCTGCCGTTTCGCGGGGGAGGTTCGGGGCTTCGACGTGGAGAAGTACGTCGAGCGCAAGGAAGCGCGGAAGATGGACGTCTTCATCCACTACGCGATCGCCGCCGCGAAGGAGGCGGTCGACGACGCGCAGCTGCCGATCGAGGGCGCGGGCGCGGAACGCGTCGGCGTGTACATCGGCTCGGGGATCGGCGGCCTGCGCCTGCTCGAGGCGACCCATCAGGAGCTCATCGAGCGCGGCCCGCGCCGCATCTCGCCCTTCTTCATTCCCGGCATGATCCTCAACCTCGCCTCCGGCCAGGTTTCGATCCTGCTCGGGGCGAAGGGGCCCAACCTCGCGATCGCCACCGCGTGCGCGACGGGGACCCATGCGATCGGCGAGTCGTTCCGCCTCATTCGCGAGGGGTACGCCGACGCGATGATCACCGGCGGCACCGAAGACCCCTTGAGTCCGCTGGCGGTCGGAGGGTTCTGCTCCATGCGCGCGCTGTCGACCCGCAACGACGAGCCGCAGCGCGCGAGCCGCCCCTTCGACGCCGAGCGCGACGGCTTCGTGATGGGGGAGGGCGCCGGCGTGGTCGTCCTCGAGGAACGCGAGGCGGCGGTCGCGCGCGGCGCGCGAATCTACGCGGAGATCATCGGCTACGGCCTGACCGGCGACGCCTACCACATCTCCGCGCCGAGCGAGGACGGGGACGGCGCGATCCGCGCGATGCGCATGGCGCTGCAGGACGCCGGAATGCCGCCTTCCGAGGTCGACTACATCAACGCGCACGGCACCTCGACCCCGACGGGGGATCGCATCGAGACGCTCGCGGTGAAGGCCGTGTTCGGCGACCACGCCCGAAAGGTCGCCTTCGGCTCCACGAAGTCGATGACCGGGCACCTGCTCGGCGCCGCCGGGGGCCTCGAGACGGCCGTCGTCGCCCTCGCCATTCACGAGGACGTGATCCCGCCGACGATCAACTACGAGAACCCCGACCCCGAGTGCGATCTCGACTGCGTGCCGAACACGGCGCGTCGCACGACGGTCCGTCTCGCGCTGAACAACAGCTTCGGGTTCGGGGGCACGAACGCGACCCTGCTCCTGCGCAAGCACGAGGCCTGACCCATGAAGATCCTGGTCTGCGTGAAGCACGTCCCCGACACCGAGACGAAGGTGAAGGTCGGGAGCGACGGGAAGTCCGTCGACGAAGCGGGCGTCAAGTTCGTCATCTCCCCCTACGACGAATACGCGCTCGAGGAAGCGCTTCGTCTCAAGGAGGCGGCGGGCGCCGGGGAGGTCGTCGCGGCCTGCTTGGGGAGGGAGGCCGCGCAGAATACCCTCCGCCAGGCCCTCGCGATCGGCGCGGACCGCGCGATCCTCGTCCAGGACGCCGCGCTCGAGAACGCCGACGGCCTGAGCCGCGCCCGCGCCCTCGCCGCGATCGTCGCCGCGGAGAAGCCCGATCTGGTCTTCACGGGGAAAACCGGCGTGGGGGGCGACGAGGGGCTCGTGGGGCCGATGCTCGCGGAGCTCGCCGACCTTCCCCATGCCGCCGCCGTGTTCCGCCTCCGGGCCGGGGACGGGACCTTCACCGCACGCCGCACCGTCGAGGGCGCCGTGGAGGTTCTCGAGGGACCGCTCCCCGCGGTGATCGCGTGGGACAAAGGGGAGCACGAGCCGCGGTACGCCTCGCTCAAGGGGATCATGGCCGCCAAGAAGAAGCCTCTCGAGGTCAAGAGCCCGGGCGATCTCGGCCTGCCGGCGGCCGGCCGCGCGGTCGTCTGGGAGTCCCTCGAGCTGCCACCCCCTCGCCAGGCGGGCCGGATCCTGGGGGGCGACGCTGCGGAGAGCTCGCGCGAGCTCGTCCGCCTGCTGCGCGAAGAAGCGAAGGTGATCTGAGATGGCGACCGTGCTCGTGCTGGCGGAGCGACGGGGCGGCGAGATCAAGCGCCCGACGCTCGAGACCCTCACCCAGGCCCGCCGCCTCGCCGGGAACGGCGGCCAGGTGGCCGTTCTCGCCTTCGGATCCGGCGCCGCGGAGTCCGCGCCGCTCCTGGGCGGGCACGGTGCGGACCGGGTGATCGCCTGCGAGGACCCGCGGGCCGACGTCTATCTTCCCGAGGCGTACGCAGCGACCCTGGCCGCGGCCGCGCGGTCGAGCGGCGCCGACATCGTGCTCGCCCCCGCGACCGCGCTCGGCAAGGACGTCGTCGCCCGGGCCGGCGCGATCCTCGCGACCGGCGTCCTCAGCGACGTCGTCGAGATCGAGTGGACGGGGAACGCCCTTCGCGGCAAGCGCCCGGTCTACTCCGGCAAGGCGTTCGCGTGGGCGTCGATCCCGGAAGCCCGTCCCGCGATGGCGACGCTCCGTCCGAACGTCTTTCCGTCGGCCGCGCAGGCGCGCCCGGCGGAGGTCGAGTCGATCGCGCTGCAAGGCCCGACGCGCGTTCGCGCCGTCGCCCTCGAGAAGCCGGCGGAAGCCGAGCTCGACGTCGCCGAGGCGACGATCGTCGTCTCCGGCGGCCGCGGACTCAAGGCCCCCGAGAACTTCGCCCTCGTGCGCGACCTGGCGAAGGCGCTCGGCGCGGCCGTCGGCGCATCGCGAGCGGTCGTGGATGCCGGCTGGATCGACCACGCGCATCAGGTGGGGCAGACCGGCAAGGTGGTCTCCCCGTCGCTCTACGTCGCCTGCGGCATCTCCGGAGCGATCCAGCACCTCGCGGGCATGTCTTCCGCCAAGGTGATCGTGGCCGTGAACAAGGACGCCGAGGCGCCGATCTTCAAGATTGCGACGTACGGCATCGTGGGCGATCTATTCGAGGTCGTTCCGAAGATCACCGAGGAAGTCCGCAAGCTCAAGCAGCAGTAGCAAAAGGGGTCAGGCCCCTTTTTCTCCCAGAACCGGACATCCCCGATTCTGAAAGAGAAAGGGGCCTGACCCCTTTTCGTGTCTAGACCTCGTCGTGGAAGTAGGGACGCAGGCACTGGATCCGGTCTTCGTAGTTGTCGGGATACAAGAACCACGTCGTCGCGGCCACCGAGGAGAGCAGCGAGTTGCCGTCCTGGGGCGTGAAGCAGTACCCGACGATCTCCGTGTCGTTGCGGACCGCCACCGTCGGCCACGCCACCACGGTGACGTTGAGGATGCGGCCGTAGTGGCCGTGATCGCGACCGAACGAGAAAACGCTGTTCGCCGAATCCTTGTAGGTGATCGCCATCCGGTCGTTGGCGTTGGCGTGCTCGAGGAGCCGTTCCTTCGTCGTCTTGTTCTTCACCCGGACGTCGAAGAAGATCGTGTGCATGTACTGGGTCGGCATCACGCACGCCGACGAGAACAGGTTCAGGTCGTACCCCATCGTGTTGAACAGGTGCCACGCGTCGCGCGCGTGGTGCGTCCCGAAGCGGGCGTCCTTGTGCTTGCCGACCTCCGGAGCGGGGACGAAGCTGTCGTCCTGCGAGATGTCGCTCGCGCGGCGCATGCAGACGAAGCGACCCTCGACGAGGTTGTCGGGCCCGCCGTCCTGCAGGCCGAAGGTGTCGATCAGGATCGAGAGGTTGTGCGTGTTGCACGACACGACCTGGAGGAACTGGTCCTTGCCGCGCACGAGCGCGCGGTCGTTGACGCCGCGGGCGTAGGGCTTGCCGAACCCGAACTCGCTCCCCTGGGCGATGAAGCCGAGGGTGTTGTTGGTGTATTTCTCGTAGAACTCGACCTTGTTCTGCGTCCCGACGCCCGACGGCGTGCAGTCGATGACGACCGCCGCGCGTTCGAACGACTCGAGCGTCTCGTAGGTGGGCTCCATGCCGAGGTCCTGGAACCCCTTGACCGCGGATCGGTCGACACAGAGCTTCGCGCCGCGCCGCATGAGCGAGCGCACCTTCGACCGGTCGGTCAGCAGGGGAGTCCGCTTGTGGAAGGTGACTTCCTCGATCCCGAGCGCCTCGCGATACTGGCAGAGCAGGCCGATCAGAGGCTCTCCGATCGTCCCGGTGCCCACGACGTGAACCACGGCTTTCCCGGCCATCGGTATCTCCTAGGAAATGAAGGTCGAACGACTCCGGAAGCGACCGCGAACTATGCCATCCGCGCCGAGAAGGTGTCAATGGACGAAGGTCGCCGCCTTGACACCCCACGACGCGGTTCCTAGAATCCCGCATCGTTCGACGTTTCAATCACTTGGAGCGATTCGTTTGTCCGAACCCCAGGCCGCGCCGCGCCCCTCGACGACCGTCCGTGAGCTGCTCGCCGACCCCGCGGCGGAGCCGCTCGGGCTCGCGCTGGTCGCCGGCGCGGAGGGGTTGGACAACGTCGTCGACCGACCGCGGATCCAGAAGCCGGGCCTCGCCCTCGCGGGGTTCCTGGAGTACATCCACCCGGGCCGGATCCAGATCCTCGGCCGCTCCGAGATCACCTTCCTGAGCGAGCGCCCGTCGGTGGAGCGCGCGCGCCTCGTTTCGCAGGTCTGCCGCCAGGGGGTCGCCTGCTTCGTCGTCACGACCGGGCTCGAGCCTCCCCCCGAGCTCGTCCTCGAAGCGGAGTCCAACGGGGTCCCGCTCCTGCGGACCGAGCTCGCGTCGTCGGCGACGATCGAGCGGCTTACGCAGTACCTCGGCGAGAAGCTCGCCCCGCGGGTCGTGTTGCACGGCGTCCTCCTCGACGTCTACGGGCTGGGTGTGCTGCTGCTCGGGGACAGCGGGGTCGGCAAGAGCGAATGCGCGCTCGACCTGATCGTGCGAGGCCACCGGCTCGTGTCCGACGACGTCGTCGAAATCCGGCGCAAGGGGGAGCAGCTCGTCGGCACCGGCCCGGAGCTCACCCGATACCACATGGAGCTGCGCGGACTGGGTATCGTCAACGTGAAGGACCTCTTCGGCGTCGCGTCGGTGCGCCTCACGAAGTTCGTCGAATACGCCATCCGTCTCGACCCGTGGAAGCCCGGAAAGCGTTACGACCGTCTCGGCCTCGACGAGCAGGGATACGAGATCCTCGGCCTCACGCTTCCGTACATCGAGATGCCGGTGGGTCCCGGCCGGAACCTCTCCGTGCTGATCGAGGTCGCCGCGCGCAACCACCTGCTCAAGCTCAAGGGGTTCCACCCCGCGCGCGAGCTCGCGCGGCGGCTGGGCGAGCGGATCGCGGCGCCCGACGACGAGGAACCCGCCCGCGAGCCGGGCGGCGACGAGGAGGCCTGAGTTGGAGCGACTGGTCGTCATCTCCGGCCTGTCCGGCTCCGGGAAGTCCCTCGCGGCGAAATGCCTCGAGGACCTCGGCTACTTCTGCGTCGACAACATCCCGGTCGCCCTGATCCCGCCGTTCGTCGAGCTCCTGCAGCGCGGCGGCGGGAGCGTTTCGAGGGCGGCGATGGTCATCGACGTGCGCGAGGGGGAGTTCCTCCAGCCCTTCCCGGGGATCCTCGAGGAGCTTCGCGCCAAGGGCTCGCCGGTCACCGTGCTGTTCTTCGAGGCCGCCGACGAGGCGCTCAAGCGACGCTTCAGCGAGACGCGCCGCCCACACCCGATGCTCGAGGCCGAAGGGACGCTCGAGCAGGCGATCCAGGCGGAGCGCGCCGCTCTGGCGCCGCTGCGCGAACACGCCGACCGCATCCTCGACACGACCCGTTTCAACGCCCACGAGCTGCGCAAGTTCCTCAAGGCGGCCTTCGGCGCTCCCGGGGGATCGGGGCTCAACGTCCACCTCGTGTCGTTCGGGTTCAAATACGGCGTTCCCGCCGAGGCGGACCTCGTCTTCGACGTGCGCTTCCTGCCGAATCCCTACTTCGTCGAGGGACTGCGCCCCCTCGACGGGCGCTCGATGGAGGTGCAGGCGTACCTGCACGGAAAGCAGGAGACCGCGGAGTTCCTCCGACGCCTGCAGGACTTCGTCGACTTCCTGATCCCGAAATACGCCGCCGAGGGGAAGAGCTACGTGACGATCACCCTCGGCTGCACGGGCGGCAAGCACCGGTCGGTGGCGCTCGCGGAGGCGCTCCGCGAGCATCTGGAGGCCGCGGGTCACCCGGTCGCGGTCTCGCACCGGGACCTCGGCAAGGAGTGACCCCATGACCGGCGTGATCGTGTTGTCGCACGGGCGCCTCGCCGAGGAGCTCGTGCTCGCGGCGCAGCGGATCCTCGGGCCGATCGAGCGGCTCGAGGCGGTGTCGATCGACTGGGACCTCGACGTCCAGGACGCCCGCCGGCGGATCGAGGAGGCGATCGCGCGGGTCGGAGGCCCCGGCGGAAGCGTGCTCGTGCTCACCGACATGTTCGGCGGAACGCCCACCAACCTCGCGATGTCGCTTCTGGATCCCGGCCGCATCGAGGTGGTGACCGGCGTCAACCTGCCGATGCTGATCAAGTTCGCGAACCTCCGCGGCGACGGCTCGCTTCACGACGTGGCCAAACGGCTCGCCGCGCAGGGGCGCGACTCGATCCAGTCGGCCTCCGACCTCCTCGAGGGCGACGCGGGGGAGTCGCGTTGATCGAGCGGGAGATCGTGATCGCCAACCGACTGGGCCTCCACGCGCGCGCGGCGGCGAAGTTCGTGCACACCGCGCAGTCGTTCCGGGCGAAGGTGACCGTCTCGAAGGACGCCACGCGAGTCGACGGCAAGTCGATCCTGGGGCTGCTCACCCTCGCCGCCTCCCGGGGCACCCGGCTGCGCCTGGCGGCCGAGGGGGACGACGGCGAGGCGGCCCTCGACGCGCTCGAGGGGCTCGTGCGGGACCGGTTCGGCGAGGACGCGTGAGCGTCCCCTCGATCCTTCGCGGCCTCGGCGTCTCCCCGGGCGTCGCGGTCGGACGGATCCTGCGCGTGGAGCGCAGCGGGCTCCCCGAGACCCCGCAGCCGATCCCGGCGAACGCGGTCGCGCTCGAGATCGAGCGCTTCGACGCCGCGCGTGCCGCGGCGCGCGCCGAGATCGCCCGCCTGCGCGAGCGGGTGGTGCAGACGCTCGGCGAGAGCTGCGCTTCGATGCTCGACGCGCAGCGCCTCATGCTCGACGACCCCGGCCTCGTCCGCACGACCGTCCGGGGGATCGAGCGGGGCCCGTTCACCGCCGCCTGGGCGCTGCGCGAGGCCGTTGCCGGCATCGCGCGGAAGTTCGAAGCGATCGAGGACCTCCATTTCCGCGAGCGCGGCGGCGACCTCGAGGAGGTTCACCGCCGCCTCCAGCGCCTGCTCGCGGACCGGCCGGAGGAGCCCGACGCGGAAGGCGAGGGACCCACGATCGTGGTGGCGCGGGAGCTGGGCCCGTCCGACGCCGCGATGTTGTCGCGAAGCCACGTGACCGGAATCGTCGCCGACCTCGGCGGGGTCACCTCGCACACCGCGATCCTCGCGCGGGCGCTCGGCATCCCCGCCGTCACGGGGGCTTCCGGCGCCTCGGCCCGCGCCCGCTCGGGGTCGCTCGCGGTCGTCGACGGGGACTCCGGCACCGTGACCTTCGACCCCGATCGCGAGGCGCTGCGGCGCGCGGAGCTCGGCCGCGAGGCGTGGATCTCGCGCGAGGCGCGGATCGCGGAAGGGCGCGACCTACCCGCCACGACGAAGGACGGGGTCGAGGTCATCCTGCGCGCGAACATCGAGTTCGCCGAGGAGCTCCCCGCGGTCCTGCGTTTCGGGGCGCGGGGGATCGGGCTCTACCGGTCGGAGTTCCTCTTTCTCGAGCGCGCGCCGGCGCTCCCGAGCGAGGACGAGCACTACCGGACCTATCGCGAGATCTGCGAGAAGGTCGCCCCGCACCCGGCGGTGATCCGGACGCTCGACCTCGGCGGCGAGAAGTACTTCCACGAGGTCCTGCACGGCGTCGAGTCGAACCCCTCGCTGGGGCTCCGGGCCATCCGGCTGTGCCTCCAGCGCCCCGAGATCCTCCGGCCGCAGCTGCGCGGCCTGGCGCGCGCCGCGGCGCACGGCGACGTGCGCCTGCTCATCCCCTTCGTGACGAGCGACGGGGAGGTGCGGGAGCTCCGCCGGATCCTCGCCGAGGAGGCGGCGGGCCTTCGCGGGGAGGGGAAACCGTTCCGTGCCGACCTCCCGGTGGGGGTGATGATCGAAACCCCCGCGGCGGCGCTCACCGCCGACCGCCTCGCCGGCGTCTCGGACTTCCTCAGCCTCGGGACGAACGATCTGATCCAGTACGCCCTGGCGGTGGACCGCGGGAACTCCGCGGTCTCCTACCTGTACGATCCCCTGAACCTCGGGGTGTTGCGTATGATCCGCTCGGTCGTGGAGGCCGCCCGGCGGACGGGGCTGGGCGTCGCCGTCTGCGGCGAGATGGCGGCGGACCCCGCGACGGCGACGCTTCTCCTGGGGATGGGGCTCCGCGAACTGTCGATGCCCCCACGGGCGATCGGCGCCGTTCGCGACGCAATCCGCGCCGTGGACTCCCGGGCGGCCGAGACCATCGCCGCGCAGGCGCTGGGGGAGCAGGGAGGATGAGCGTGCAACGCGTGGACAAGCCTTGGGGTCACGAGATCCGCTTCGTGCGGACCGACCGGTACGCCGGGAAACTCCTGTTCATCAAGGCGGGGAGCCAGTTGAGCCTGCAGTACCACGAGCGGAAGGACGAGGCGTTCTACGTCCAGGAAGGGACCCTCGACCTCGTGCTCGGCAGGGGCGCCGACCAGCGCGTGGAGCGGCTCGGCCCGGGAGGGACCTGGCACATCACCCCGCACACCGTCCACCGCTTCCGGGCGGTGACCGACTGCACCCTGTTCGAGGTCTCGACCCCGGAGCTC
Source organism: Candidatus Polarisedimenticolaceae bacterium (assembly GCA_036376135.1). NCBI lineage: Bacteria > Pseudomonadati > Acidobacteriota > Candidatus Polarisedimenticolia > Candidatus Polarisedimenticolales > Candidatus Polarisedimenticolaceae > Candidatus Polarisedimenticolaceae bacterium. The sequence continues at coordinate 9,236 of DASVAW010000129.1, forward strand.
GAGGACGTGGTGCGGGTCGAGGACGACTACGGCCGGGAAGGGACGACGGACGGCCCCAATCCTCCTATACTCGGCAGGCCATGAGCGAAGCGATCCCGGACAAGCTCTTCTACAAGCTCAACGAGGTGTGCCAGTACACGGACACCCAGCCGTACGTCCTGCGGTTCTGGGAGAGCGAGTTCCCGCAGCTCGCCCCCGAGAAACACAAGAACGGCCAGCGGGTGTACCGCCGTCAGGACATCGACCTCATCCTCAAGATCAAGAAGCTGCTGTACGAGGACGAATACACGATCGCCGACGTCCGCAAACGCATCGAGGCCGAGCTCGCCGGCCTCCCCGTGCAGCCTCCCGAAAAACACGTCCACGCGCCCGAGCCCCCGCCGCGCCCCGTCACCGCCGGCGATCGGATGCTCCCGCTCGAGTCGCTCCTCCCCGACGACGGGACTCCCGAGCCCGAACCTTCCTGGCCCGTCCCCGAGACACCGGAGCCGGCACGGGAATCTCCCGCGGAGCTGGCGACGCTGAAGGCCGCCCTCGATCGCGAGCACAAGGCCCGCCAGGAGGCGGAGCGCGCCCGCGACGCGGCGCTCGAGCGGGAGCGCGATGCGGTCCGGGAGGCGGGGCGGGAGCGTGAGGGGCGCCTGGCGGTCGAACGCGAGCGCGACCTCGCGATTGCCAACGCGGCGTCCAACGCCCAGGAGGCCGAACGCGAGCGATCGCTCCGGGAAGCCGCCGAGCGCGCGCGCGACGCGGCGCTCTCCCGCATCGACCTCGCGGCCTCCAGGATCCGCGGCGCGATGGAGCGGCTCGACACCCCGTCTTCTTGACGCCCCGCGAGGGGGTCGCCTACCATGCCGCCGCTTCCGACGGCATCTCCCGATGCGACCCTACGTGGGAAGTGCCCGTGCCCTCACGGGCGTCGATCGTCCCGGGGTCGGGGCGTGGCGCAGCCTGGTAGCGCACTTGCTTGGGGTGCAAGTGGTCGCCCGTTCAAATCGGGTCGCCCCGACCAACTAAGCCCCCCAGGAACCCGTACGAGGCGGCGGCGGATCGAAGCACCTCGGCTTCGAATTGTGTCGGGTCCCGGCCGCGGCGCGTCGGTACCTCTCTTATTGACCGGCAAGGTCGACGTTCGACGGGCGGGATGAAAGGGTGTCCGCACCTCGGGACTGCGTACGGCGCCTTGTTCCGCGCCGCGCCCTCCGGTCAGGAGGTTCGAGCCATGAGGGTCGCACGGCTGTTCGGGCCGATCTTCGCCTTGGCCGTGGTCCTGGGCGCACGCGACGCAGCGGCGGAGCCGCCTCTCCAAGAGGCGTACCTGTGGGAAGGGCAGGACGATGTCCTCTGGGATTGTGGCGACTTCGACATCCTCGACACGTGGAGCATGGAAGGAATCACGACGTACTACTGGAACAAGGACGGAACCCTCGATCGCTACCGGTCCCACGGCGACGCGATCGACCTGATGAAGAACTCCGTGACGGGAAAGACGGTGCTCGGCCGAACCGAGGGGTACAACTTCTTCGAAGACGTCGAGGGTGAGCCGGGCGTATGGAAACACGCCGGGCTCATGTATCACGTCGTCGTTCCGGGCGTCGGCACCGTGCTCATCGACACCGGGATCTTCTACATGGTCGATGGAGAGGTCACCTACATCAAGGGCAACCACGAGGGGATCGCGGGCGACTACGACCAACTCTGCGCCGCGCTGCGGTAGCGCCGACGTGCCTTGCGGGCCGGGATGCCCGTGGACTGCCGGTCGCCGCCGCGGAGGAGTCGCTCCGCGCGGGACTCCGGCCCAGCGACCGGAGTCCCGCCGCGACTGCCCCTTGCGTCACTTCATCGATTCAGGATCGTGGAGGCCGGACCGTTGGGCAGGGGGCGGTTGACGACCTTTGCGGTGTCTTCGGCGGCTCCACCGATCTCCCGCGCGGCACGTCGGGCCGCGTCCTTGCCCTGCTCGAGCGTGCTGAGGGTGGTGTCCTTCATCCGCCGGCCCCTCTCCGCCAGCCACTCCCGCGTCTCCTTGCCCGCGCGAGGCGCGTACAGGAGGGCGACCCCCGCACCGACTCCCGCGCCGATGAGTGCGGCCCAGAACATCCCCTTCCCGCTGCCATGCTGGATCTCTCGCATTGCGTCCTCGCCTTCTATGGGTGAATTGAACCGAGGCCATGATCGAGGCCAATGCGCGAGACGACCATCCGGTGTTCGCCCCACGGGAACGCGCCGCCGCGACTACTTCACCTCGACGATCGCGTGCGCGTGCGCTTTCGTTCCGACGCGCACGAGGAAGCCGCCGGAATCGTCGAAGACGAGACTTCCCTTCGGCGCACGGCACCTTGGTGGTGTTCTCGTTCGCGCGGCGGCAGGCGGGCGGAACGGCCACACGGCGTGCGTCGTGCGGTCGAGCGCCCTCTACGGAGCGCTGGGCCGCCGAAACCACGCTTGGGCGTATGGTGTCGCCCGTGAATCCGTCTTCCCGAGCCGGCGCCGTGCCCCTCGCGCTCCCGCGTTCCCGCCCGGCGCTCGCGTCCGGGCTCCTCCTCACCGCCTTGACGCTCGGGGTCTTCCTTCCGTTCCTCGGCAAGGCGGTGCACATCGACGATCCGCTCTTCGTCTGGACCGCCCGGCAGATCCTGTCGGACCCGACCGACTTCTACGGGTTCACCCTCAACTGGCAAGGGGTGGAAGAGCCGATGTCCGAGGTGACCCAGAATCCTCCGCTCGCGGCGTATTACCTCGCCCTCGTCGGGTGGCTTTTCGGATGGAGCGAGCGCGCGATGCACGCGGGGTTCCTGCTCCCGGCGCTGCTCGCGGTGCTCGGCACGTACCGATTGGCGCACGTCCTCGGCACGGACTCGATGCGGTCGGCGATCGCGACGTTGGCGGCACCGGTGTTCGTGGTCTCCGGCACGAGCCTCATGGGCGACATGATGCTGCTCGCCTCGTGGGTGTGGGCGATCGCCCTCTGGATCGAGGGGCTTCGGCTCGGAAACGCGACGCGACTCGGGTTCGCCGCGCTCCTCGTCGCGGCGGCCGCGCTGACCAAGTATTTCGGGATCTCGCTCGTGCCGCTGCTGTTCGTGGTCTCGTGGATGGAAACCGGACGCCTCGGCCGGTGGACGGCGATCCTCCTCCTTCCGGTCGCCGCCCTCGTGGGGTATCAGGCCCTGACCGAATCGCTGTACGGCACCGGACTGCTCGGGAACGCCGCCGCGTATGCGTCCGATTTCCGGGTCGGCGGCGGACTGCTCTCCAAGGCGATCACGGGGCTCGCGTTCAGTGGGGGCTGCATCGTCCTCCTCCTGACCGCGGCGCCGCTGCTCTGGGGAAAACGAGCGCTCCTCTTCGGCATTCCCGCGGCCGGGGTCGTCGGGGCGATCGTCGTGGCGATGCGGCAGGTGGGGGAGTTCCACGTCACCCGACCCCAGGGGATCGCCTGGTCGTTCGTCGCGCAGGTGTCGCTGCTCGTCGTCGCGGGAACGGGGCTGCTCGTCCTGGCGGTCGCGGACTGGAGGCGGCGACGCTCCGCCGACTCGGTGCTGCTCCTCCTCTGGGTCGGCGGGACGCTCGCCTTCACGTGCCTCGTCAACTGGACGGTCAGTGCGCGCAACCTGCTGCCGCTGGTTCCCGCGGCCTCCCTGCTCGTGGTGCGGCGGCTCGAGTCGAGCGGGCACGTTCGCGATCGAGCCGGACGCGCACGCGTGACGCTCGCGGTGGGGGCGTCGCTCGCGGTGGCGCTGCTCGTCGCGTGGGCGGATTACGCCTTGGCGGGTTCCGCGCGGACCGCCGCACGATCGCTGGTCCGGGAGCCGAACGGGACCTCGAACGCCTTTGCATTCCAGGGGCACTGGGGCTTCCAGTACTACATGCAGGAGCTCGGTGCCCGTCCGCTCGACCGGGACGAGCCGCGTTACCACGCGGACGAGGCGGTCGTCGTTCCGGTGGGGAACAGCTACCTCTTCCCCGTTCCGGCGGAGCGTCGCGTCTCGCGGGTCGTGCACGCGTTCCGGACCCTTCCGGGGTTGACCACGATGAGCGCGCGCCTGGGGGCGGGTTTCTATTCGGACGGTTGGGGGCCCCTGCCGTTCGCCTTCGGCCGCATTCCCGCCGAGGAGTACGTGGTCTACCGGATGCGGTGACGGGACCCGGCCCCCGCGGGAACCCTTCCTGCCACGATCGGCACGAACCACACACCGTAACCGTCCGCGTCGCGAATCGTCGCGAGCATGTCCTCGAAGTGCGCGAGGAACTCCTCCCGCGTGACCGTCGTGTGCGTGGAGACCGAGTCGGCATAACCGTCGCGCCACGATTCCCAGATCCTCGCGAAGGTCTCGCGGGGCACGCGCACCGTATCGACGATCGCGTAGTCGACGCGGATCTCCTCGAGTCCCAGCGCGCGCAGCATCCGGTACGCCTTGCGGCCGACGTGCAGGTCGGTGCCGAGCGCGCGGCCGAACTCGACGGGACCCGTTCCCCAGAAGGCGTCGGCGTCCCGGTTCCGCGGCTCGAAGTGGATCATCCCGTAGTCCTCGGCGATCACGTGAAGCCACCCGCCGGAACGGGTGACGCGCTCGAGCTCGGCGAGGACCTCCTCCGGGTGCGGGATCGCCTGGAGAACGTGGCGGCAGACGACGAGGTCGAACGACGCGTCGGGAAGGCCGAGGTCGTAGACGCTGCGGTTCTCGTAGGTCGCGCGCGCGCCGAGAGGCGCACTCTCGCGGCGCGCGAGGTCGAGGTGCTCCTCGATGATGTCGACCCCGAGGACGGTCGCCGCAGGGTACGCCGAGGCCAGGCGCCGCGTGATCTCGCCGGTTCCGCACCCCGCATCGAGAATGCGGGCGTGGTCGGGGAGTCCGTAGCGGCGCAGCAGCACGGACTCCTGCGGCCAGATCGCCTCGGCCTGGGCGGCCAGGGTCCGTACCATCGACTCGTCGGCCATCTCCCGGGCCTGCGGGTTCAGCGGGTCGTCCATCCCCGGATTGTCCCACCGAACTCCCGGGGCGAAGCCGCCCTACCGCACGAGGCTGAACGTCGCGAACATCGCGAGCCAGATCCCCGCGAGGAAGTGCCAATAGAGCGAGACGTTCGCCAAGCGCTCCATTCCCGGCCCGTCTTCGCGCAGGAACGACGCGTGCCTCGCCAGCGAGGTCATGGGGAGAAGTCCGCCGGCCGCGTGCAGCAGGTGGAGTCCGACCAGGAACAGGACGAGGAAGTAGACGACCGACCGCTCGCCGCCCGCGGGGCGATAACGCTCCACGAGCAGGACGAGGCCGGGAACCTGCAGCGCCACGAAGGCCCAGCCGAGGCCGGCTGCGAGGCGGAACGCCCGGCGCGCCTGGAAGGGGAGGAGCATCCGCGCCCACTGCATCGCCTGGAACGCGACGGCGCTGCTGACGAACAGGACGAAGGTGCTGACCCACAACCACGCCGGGAGCGAGGGGAGCGCGCCGTGCATCGCGTCCTTCACCAGGTGGCTTCCCGCCCCCGTGCGCGCGATCACGTAGAGGACCAGACCCGCACCGAACGTGACGGTGAGGGCCCCGAGGAGTACCGCGACGCCCAACCGGGCGACCGATGCGGGGCGGGGGAGGGTCGACGTCGACATGGCCGCCTCCTTTCTCGTCTCCCGCACGTTACGCCTTTCGCGGCGCGGCGAGGCTTGTGGCGGGTCAAGCGGCGGCGGCGCTAGGCTTCGCGCAAGGAGGAAACCATGGTCGCTCCACGCCTGAAGGACTTCCTGGACTCCCACCACGTCAAATACGTGGTGTGCCAACACTCCCCGGCGTTCACCGCGCAGGAGGTCGCCGCCTCCGCGCACGTGAAGGGGAAGGATTTCGCGAAAACGGTCGTTCTCAAGATCGAGGGAAAACTGGCCCTCGCCGTCCTTCCGGCGAGCCAGCGCGTGGCCTTCGATGCGCTTCGGGAAACGGTCGGGACCGACAAGGTCGAGCTCGCGACCGAGGCCGAGTTCAAGGCGGCGTTCCCCGGGTGCGAGCTGGGCGCGATGCCCCCGTTCGGAAACCTCTTCGGGATGGAGACCTACGTGTCCGCGCGCCTGGCCAAGGACGAGGAGATCGCCTTCAACGCCGGCACGCACACCGAGGTGCTCCGGATGAAGTACGCCGACTTCGAGAGGCTCGTGACGCCGAAGGTGACGTCGATCACCTGGCCGCAGTAGGCGGCGACGACGGCGGCCCGAACCCTCGGCCCGGGCCGCCGTGCCTTGCCCCTAGTCGATGACGCGGATGTTCCGCGCCTCGCAGATCTCCTTGAGCCGCTTGGGCCACACCGTCGCGCTCACCTCGCCCAGGTGCGCCTTGCGCAGCAGGAGCATCGCCGTGCGCGACTGGCCGATCCCGCCCCCGATCGACAGCGGGATCTCGTCGTTCAGGATCGCGCGGTGGTAGGGAAGGTCCAGGAAATGCAGCTGCCCCGTGAGCTCGAGCTGCTGGCGGAGCGTCTCCTTGGTGACGCGGATCCCCATCGACGACAGCTCGTGGCGGCGCTTGGTCACGGGATTCCACACGAGGATGTCCCCGTTCAGGCCGTGCATCGGTCGGCCGTCCGCCGCGACGGTGGGCGTGCACCAGTCGTCGTAGTCGGCGGCGCGCATCTCGTGCGGGTAGCCGTCCTCGAGGACCCAGCCGATCCCGATGATGAACAGCGCGGGGTGCTGCTGGAGGATGCGCGTCTCGCGCTGCTTGCGGGGGAGGTCAGGGTACATGTCGAGCAGTTCCTCGGCGTGCAGGAAGGTCAGCTCGTCGGGGAGCTCGGGATAACGCGGGTCGCGCAGCTTGGGGAAGATCTCGAGGACGTACTTCTCGGCGCCGCGGAGGACCTTCCAGATCTTCCGTACCGTGTCCTTGAGGTAGTCGAGATTGCGCTCCCGGGCGGTGATGACCTTCTCCCAGTCCCACTGGTCGACGTAGGCGCTGTGGTCGTGGTCGAGGAAGTAGTCCTTGCGCACCGCCCGCATGTCGGTGTTGATCCCCTCGCCGACCTCGCACCGGAACTGCTTCAGCGCCATCCGCTTCCACTTCGTCGCGGCCTGGACGACCTGGCAGTCGAGCCGCTTGTCGAGCCCCAGGCCGCAGGGGAAGTCGATCGGGGTCCGCGAACCGTCGCGGTCGAGGTAGTCGTTGACGCCGCTCTCCTTCGTCACGATCAGCGGAACCTCGACCTGGAACAGGTTCAGCTCCTGGCAGAGGTGGTCCTCCACGTAGCGCTTCAGGGCGTGGAGGGCGAGCTGGGTCTCTTTCGGGTCGAGGAGCGGACGGTAGTCCGTCGGCAGGATCTTCTCGACTTCGTCGTAGGTGGAGATGCCGGGACCGGCGAGATCGTCGACCTTCGTGCTCATGCGCGCCTTCCCTCCCGAGGGGGAACGGGATTCCCGCCTCGACTGGGGCGTCGGGGGGCCCGGAACGCGCTCGCGGGGCCTCGGGCGCGGCCGATGCGCGGCCGACGCCGTTGGGGTGGAACGCTAGCACCGCCGCGGCCGGCGGGATCTAACAACGGTCACGGCTCCTTGCGGTGCAGCTTCACCGGGGTCCCGCGCCGAAGGCGCAGGTTGAGCATCTCGACGAAGATCGAGAAGCCCATCGCGAAATAGACGTACCCCTTCGGAACGTGGACGTCGAACCCCTCGGCGACGAGGCTCATGCCGATGAGCAGGAGGAAGCTCAGCGCGAGCATCTTCACGGTCGGATGGCGGTCGACGAACCTGCTGATCGCTCCGGCGAAGAGCATCATGATCGCCACGGAGATCATGACCGCCAGGATCATCACGGCGAGCTCGCGCGCCATCCCCACCGCGGTGATCACCGAGTCGAGGGAGAAAACGATGTCGAGGAGCGCGATCTGCACGAGCACCGCCCCGAACGAGGCGGCGGCGCGCCCGGTGCGCTCGTGTTCCTCCCCCTCGAGCTTGTCGTGGATCTCGAAGGTGCTCTTGGCGAGGAGGAACAACCCGCCGAGGACGAGGATCAGGTCCCTCCCCGAGATCGCCTGCCCGAGGACGGTGAAGAGCGGCGCGGTGAGCTTGACGATCCAGGCGAGGGACATCAGCAGCAGGACGCGCGTCCCCATGGCGAGCAGGAGCCCGAGCCTCCGGGCCCGGGGGCGTTGCGCCTCGGGGAGCTTCCCCGCGAGGATCGAGATGAAGATGATGTTGTCGATGCCCAGGACCGTCTCGAGGAGCGTCAGCGTCGCGAGAGCGGCCCAGCTTTCCGGTTGTGCCATCCAGTCGAACACGGGTGCCCCCTGTCGAGGCCACGGATTATAGGGGCGTGGCACAATGCGCCGTCCGTGAACCGCCGCCCCCTCCTCCTCGCGACCAACGACGACGGCGTCGACGCCCCCGGGCTCGCCGCGCTCGCCGCAGCCGTGGCCTCCCTCGGGGAGGTCGTGATCGTCGCCCCGGACCGCGAGCGCAGCGGAGCCTCCCATGCCCTGACCCTGTCCCGGCCGCTTCGGGTCCGCGAGCGTGGCGCGGGGAGGTACGCGGTGGACGGCACGCCCACCGACTGCGTCCACCTGGGGGTCTTCAACCTGACCGGGGGACGGCTTCCCGATCTCGTGATCTCCGGGATCAACCGCGGACTGAACGTGGGCGACGACGTCACGTATTCGGGAACCGTCGCCGGCGCGATGGAGGGAACGCTCCTCCACGTTCCGTCGCTGGCCTTCTCGACGCAGCCCGGCGAGGACGGCGAGGCGGACTATCGCGCCGCGGCGGCCTTCGCCGCCGCGCTCGCCGCCGAGGTCCTCGCGCGCGGGCTCCCCCCCGGGGTCTTTCTGAACGTGAACGTCCCGCGGGCCCCCACGGGGGAGGTCCGCATCACCCGGCAGGGGACGCGGACCTACCGCGCGGCCGCCGTCGAGCGGCTCGATCCGTCGGGACGTCCTTACTTCTGGATCGCCGGGGCCGACTCCACCCCAGCGGGGGAGCCCGACGGCGACCACGTCGCGATCGCCAGCGGCGCGATCTCGGTCAGCCCCCTCCAGGCCGACCTGACGCACGCGCCTTCGCTCGAAGCACTCCTCGGTCGGATGCCTCGCTCGTGGTGAGCGACGCGCGGATCCGCCGCCAACGACTCGTACGCGACCTCGAAGCGCGGGGGATCACCTCGCGCCCCGTGCTCGACGCGATCGGAGAGATCCCGCGGGAGCGGTTCGTGGAGGACGCGCTCGGCGCGAAGGCGTACGGCGATTCGGCGCTCCCGATCGGCGAGCACCAGACGATCTCGCAGCCCTGGATCGTCGCGCGCATGTGCGAGCTGCTCCTTCCCGACGGCCGGGGGAGGGTGCTCGAGATCGGCACCGGCTCCGGCTACCACGCGGCGGTCCTCTCGAAGCTCTTCGAGCAGGTCTACACCGTGGAGCGCCTCCCCTCGTTGTCCCGCCGCGCTCGGGAGACGGTGCGCGCTCTCGCGATCGAGAACGTCCACTTCAAGATCTTCGACGGCACCTACGGGTGGAGCGAGTTCGCCCCCTACCGCGCGATCGTGGTCACCGCGGCGGCTCCCGGCCTGCCGCAGCCGCTGCTCGATCAACTCGACGACGGCGGCCTGCTCGTGCTCCCCGTGGCGGCGCAGCGCCCCCCCGACGGCGGAGAGGGGGACGGGCAGACGCTCGTCCGGGTCGTGCGGCAAGGAGCGCGATTCGAGCGGGAGGATCACGGCCCGTGCCGCTTCGTTCCCCTGCTCGGAAAGTTCGGGTGGTCGGGTTGACGGATTGTTGCTAGTATCCGCCGCGTTTTTCCGGTCGGGGCGTAGCGCAGCCTGGTAGCGCACCTGGTTCGGGACCAGGGGGTCCCGCGTTCAAATCGCGGCGCCCCGACCAACTTTTTTCCCCTCGAGGGGAGCGGAAAAACGGAAGACGGGGTTCGACGGATGCTGGTCGCCGATCTCAAGCGCATCATCCGCGAGATCCCGGATCACCCCAAGCCGGGGATCCTTTTCTACGACCTCACCCCGGTTTTCCGGCATCCCGACGCCCTGCGCTCCGTGGTTTCGCGCATGGTGGAGCGGTACAAGGGGGAGCCGATCGACGTCGTCTGCGGGATCGAGGCGCGAGGATTCGTCCTCGCGGCGCCGATCGCCCTCGAGCTCGGGGTCGGACTCGCGCTCGTGCGGAAGGTCGGCAAGCTCCCGTGGGAGAAAGAGGCCGAGCACTACGCGCTCGAGTACGGGACGGGAACCCTCGAGATGCACCGGGACGCCGTCGCCGCGGGGCAGCGCGTGCTGGTGGTCGACGACCTGCTGGCGACGGGGGGAACCGCGCAGGCCACCGGCCGGCTCGTGCGACGCCTCGGCGGGGTGGTGCAGGGATACGCATTTCTCGTGGAGCTGGGCTTCCTCGACGGACGGGCACCGCTGGGCGAGGACGCCAGCGTGTTCAGCCTCATCCACTATGATTGACCCGTTTCGGGGGCCTGTAGCTCAGTACGGATAGAGCAGGAGTTTCCTAAACTCAAGGTCGCAGGTTCAAGTCCTGCCAGGCCCACCACGATCCGGGTGCGGAGCGCGACGATGACGCAGAAGACGTCCCGTAAGGAGTTGCTCAAGGACGACATGGTCGTCGAGTCCTCCGTCGAAATCGTGGACTGGCTCGAGAAACACAAGCCCCAGATCGTCCGCGGCGCGGCCGCGTTCGCCGCGCTCGTCGTGATCGTGGCGGCGTGGACGTGGTGGTCGGGGAGCCAGCGCCGGGAAGCCCAGCGCCGGTTCGACGAGGGGATGCGCCTGCTCCGCCCGCAGGCCGCCCAGGGTGCCCCCGTCGAGCCCAAGCCCGCCGAGGCGCTCGCCGCGTTCGAGACCGCCGCGTCGAAGGGCGGGGACTCCGCCATCGGCCGCGCGGCCCGGTACTACCACGCGGTTTGCCTGCTGGAGCTCGGCCGTGGAGCCGATGCGGTGCCGCTTTTGGAATCGGTCGTCGGGGCGGCGCGCACCGGAGCGCTGGCCGACAGCGCGCGCGCGATGCTCGCGAAGGCCTACGAGGCCTCGGGAGCCGTCGACAAGGCCGAGTCGCTGCTGCGCGAGATCGCCGCCTCCACGGACGGAACGTTCCCGCCGGACGTCGCATTGCTGCGCGTGGGCCAGCTGCTCCAGCGCCAGGGGAAGACCGACGAGGCACGCCGGACGTTCCAGGAGGTCGTGACGCGGTTCCCGCAGGGTTCGGGTGCGGCCGAGGCGAGGGCCTCGCTGACGGCGCTTTCTCAGTAGCGCCGCCCCTCCTCGTTCCCTGCCTCGTCCTCGGCGACGATCTTGTAGAAAACGAGCGGGGTGACGAGCGCCTGGGGATCCCGGTCCTCGAACCACGTCCGGTCGGTCTCTCCCAGCTCGAAGGCGCGGATCGAGAAGAAGAACGATTTCTTCTGGTAGCGGTACACCTTGTACTTGGCCACGCGCTCGGGCCGGCCTTCCCGGTCCGTGTTCACCGGCGTCCAGCGCAGGTGCACCACCTGCTCGCGACGGTCGATCCGCATGTCGACCCCCTCCACGTCGGCGGGGGGGACGGCGTCGACCACGAAGGTCCCCTCGTCCTCGGCCTTGACCCAGTCCACGCCGTTCCAGGCGTAGGCGCGCCACGACCACGCGCCGTGGCCGAGGGGCTCGCGCGTGCGGAAGGCCCCGCCCCACTCGTCGCCGGCGAGGAGAAACGCCCAGCCGTTCTCGTCTTTGGTCTGATCGATCGTCCGATCGATCGTGTCGAAGTCGTCCCGGCTCAGCTCGATCTTGAAGCGCATCTTGTGGACGTCGGTGCCGTCCACGAGGACCTTGAAGACCGGCTTGGGCCCGACCGTCTCTCCGGACGCCGGGAATCCGGCTCGGACCGACTCGAGCACCTGGGCGCTCGCCGCGGAGCCGAGGAGGAAGGCGGCCAGACACACGACTCGACGCACGCGAACCTCCGACCGCAATTTATACGCTCAAGGCCGGGGCGGGGCCACGCGACTCAGAACGGGATATCGTCCTCGCCGTACGCGGCACCCGGCTCCGCGACCTCGTCGGCCGCCGCGGGCGCGCCTGCGGAGGCTCCGACGGGGGCGCGGTCCTCGGCGCGGCCGAGCAGCTGCAGCCGCTGCGCCTTCACTTCCGTGGTGTAGCGCTTGTTCCCGTCCCGATCGGTCCACTCGCGCGTCTGCAGCGAGCCCTCGATGTAGACCTGGCGTCCCTTTCGGAGGTACTCGGCGGCGATCTCGGCCTGTTTGCCCCAGACCACGATCCGGTGCCACTCGGTCTTTTCCTTCTTCTCGCCGTTCGGATCGGTCCAGCGCTCGGTCGTCGCCATCGTGAAGTTGGCGACGGGAGAGCCGCCCGGCGTGTACCGGATCTCGGGATCGCGGCCGAGGTTGCCGATGAGGATGACCTTGTTCACGCTTGCCATGGGAACTCCGGTGGGAGGCGGACGAACGGGACCCGGCGACTCTAACGGCCGCGCCGACGCCGTGTCAAGGCGGCCACGCGGCGCTTGTGGCGGGGCCGGGGAATCCCGATAATGCGGCGCCGTTTACCTCGATGAGCGAATCCCGGAGCCTCCTGCGCAGCGCGGGCGCGATGAGCGCCGCCACCTTCGTGAGCCGCATTCTCGGGCTCGCGCGGGAACAGGCGCAGGCCTATTACTTCGGCGCGGGCTTCGCGACCGACGCCTTCAACGCGGCGTTCCGCATCCCGAACCTCCTGCGCGACCTCTTCGCCGAGGGGGCCATGTCCTCCGCGTTCGTTCCCACGTTCACCGCGACGCGCGAGCGGGAAGGGGAGGAGGCCGCATGGCGGCTCGCGAGCCGGACGATCACCGTCCTCGTCGTCGTCCTCGGAGCGTTCACCCTGCTCCTGCTCGCCGGCGCGCCGTGGATCCTGCGCGTCTACACCCCGGGTTTCGCTCCGGACAAGCTCGCGCTCGCCGCCACGATGACCCGGATCCTCTCCCCGTTCCTGCTGTGCGTCGCCCTCGCGGCGCTCGCGATGGGGGTGCTCAACACGCTGCGCGTGTTCTTCCTCCCCGCGCTCGCCCCCGCGTGGTTCAACGTGGCCTGCATCGCCGGGATGATCGTGCTTCCGCCCCTGCTCGTGCCCGCGGGGCTCGACCCGATCCTGTCGCTGGCGATCGGCGCGATGGCGGGGGGGATCCTGCAGTTCGCGGTGCAGCTCCCCACGATGCGACGAAGGGGCTTCCGGTTCCGGTGGGAGTTCTCCCCGCGCGATCCGGGGGTGGTTCGGATCGCCGGCCTGATGCTCCCGGCGACCTTCGGTCTCGCGGCGACGCAGATCAATCTGCTCGTGGACACCTCCCTCGCGTCCCGGTTCGGCGACGGCCCCATCTCGTGGCTCCAGTGCGCGTTCCGGCTGATCCAGCTCCCGATCGGCCTGTTCGGCGTCGCGATCGCGACGGCGAACCTCGCGCGGGTGTCCCGCGACCGGGCCCGCGGCGATCACGAGGCGATGCGGCGCAACCTCGGCGGGGCGATCCGCGCGGCGGCGCTGCTGACGCTCCCCGCGACCGCGGGGCTCGTGGCGCTGCGGGAGCCGATCATCCGGGTGCTGTTCGAGCACGGGAAGTTCGACGCGACGGCGACGACGGCCACGGGCGCCGCCCTGCTCTGCTACGCGCTGGGGTTGCACGCGTACGCGGTCACGAAGATCCAGGTCCCGGTCTTCTACGCCCTCGGGGAGACTCGTGTCCCCGTCGTCTCCTCGGCGATCTCGGTCGCGGCGAAGATCGCCGCGAACTTCGCGCTGATCGCGCTGCTCCCGCACCTGGGTCTCGATCCCTTCCTCGCGCTCGCCCTCACCACGTCCCTCGCCGCGTGGCTCAACCTGGGCCTGCTGGGTTGGGGAAGCCGCAAGCGCCTGGGCTCGCTCGCGGGGCTGGGGGTGGTCCCGACGACGCTGAAGATGGCGCTGGTTTCGGTCGTGCTCGGGTTCGCCGCCGCGGGGGTCCACGCGGGACTCGTTTCCGCGTGGCCCGCGAGCGGGCTCGTGCCGGAGATCGTGCGCCTGGCCGTCGCGAGCTTCGTCGGGGTGGCGATCGCGGTCGGCGGCGCTCTCGCGCTGCGCGTGGACGAGGCCCGGGCGCTTCTGGCTAGAATCCGGCGGCGGACATGATCGACCTCCAGGGACTCGGAAAACGTTACGGCGACCTCGCCGCGCTCGACGGCGTGACCTTCCGCGTGGAGCGCGGGGAGATCGTGGGGTTCCTCGGCCCGAACGGGGCGGGGAAGACGACGACCCTCCGCATCCTCTCCACCTACCTCGTGCCGAGCGAGGGGAGCGCGTCGGTCGCGGGGTTCGACGTCGTCGACGCCTCCGGGGAAGTGCGCAAGCGCCTCGGATACCTCCCGGAGAACCCGCCCCTCTACCTCGACCACACGGTGGACGAGTTCCTCGACTTCTGCGCCGCGCTGCGCGGGGTCCCGCGCCGGCGCCGGCGCGACGCCGTGGCGCGCGCCGCCGAGCGGTGCGGCCTCGCGGCGGTCCGGGGTCGGTTGATCGGGAACCTCTCGAAGGGTTTCCGGCAGCGCGTCGGCCTCGCGCAGGCGCTCGTGCACGAGCCGGAAGTCGTGATCCTCGACGAGCCGACCGTGGGACTCGACCCGGCGCAGATCGTGGAGATCCGTGAGCTGATCCGAGGCCTGGCCCCGGCGCACACGGTGCTGCTCAGCTCGCACCTCCTCTCCGAGGTGGCGAAGACGTGCTCGCGCATCGTGGTCGTGCATCGGGGGCGGGTCGTCGGCGACGACACGGTGCAGGGCCTGGGAGCGGCGGGAAGCCTCGAGGAGACCTTCCTGCGCCTCACCGCGGAGGGACCGGCGGCATGAGCGGCCTTCTCGCCCTCGTCCGGAGGGAGCTGCGCTCCCAGCTGCACGCGCCCACGGCGTGGATCGTCGCCGCCCTGTTCCTGTTCCTGTCCGGATGGTTCTTCTTCAACCTCGTCTGGCAGTTCGCCGCCCTCGTCCGCAGCTACGGCCTCTACGCGCAGATGACGGGAACCCCCGACGTCGCGGACCGCCTGAACGTGAACGCCGTCGTGGTCGAGGGGCTGTTCTCCAACGTGCTCGTCCTCTTCCTGTTCCTCGTCCCGGCGCTTTCCATGCGCGCGTACGCGGAGGAGCGCAAGCTCGGGACCGATGAGCTCCTGCTCACGGCGCCGGTCGGGGCGACGCGCATCGTGCTCGGGAAGTACCTCGGCCTGCTCTTCATCGCGGGAGTGCTCCTCGCGGCGACCGGCGTGTACCTCGCGCTCGTCGTGTGGCGAGGCGACCCGGAGACGGGCCCGATCGTCAGCGGGTTCGTCGGCCTGGCGCTGGCGCTCGGGGCGTTGTGCGCGCTCGGCCTCGCGGTGTCGACCCTCACCTCGAGCCAGATGATGGCGGCGGTCGGCTCGTTCGTCGTCTTCCTGGGGCTCTACGTCGTCGGCTGGCCGGCCGACAGCGTCGAGGGGTGGGCCCGGCAGGTTCTCCGCGGCCTCTCGCTTCCCGCCCGGTTCGACGCCTTCTCGCGGGGGCTCGTGACGACCCCCGATCTGGCGTATTTCCTCTCGCTGATCGTCCTGGGCCTGGTGACCGCGCGCCTGGCGATCGCGTCGCAGCGCTGGAGGTAGCGGTGCGGGAGGCGCTGCGCGTGGCGGGGCTGGGCGGGGTCGTGCTCCTGCTGTTCGGGCTCGTGTCCTACGCCTGGACCGGTCGCTTCGACCTCTGGGTCGCGGTGCACGTCGCCTCGGGGTCGGTGCTGGTCGCGGCCTCGGTCGCGCTCAACCTCGCGCGCTTCCGCCGGAGCGTCGCCGCCCGCGCGACCCGCGAGCGCGCCCGCGCGGCGACGGGAGCCTTGCTCGTGGTCGGGATCCTCGTCGCCCTGAACGTGGCGGCGGCGCGGCGCCCGCTCCAATGGGATCTGACCGAGTCCCGCATCCACACGCTCAGCGAGAAGAGCCGCGCGGTGCTGCGCGGGCTTCCCGCCCCGGTGGAGGCGTTCGCCTTCGTCGCGGCGGGATCTCCCGAGCGCGCGCGCCTCGAACCGCTGTTCGCCCGGTTCGCCGCCGAAGGGGGGGATCGCTTCCGCTGGCGTTTCGTCGACGCGGAGGCGGACCCTCGGCTCGCCGACGCACTGGGCGTCCGGCGCGAGGGGGTCGTCGCGGTACGCTCGGGGGAGCGGATCGCGCGCAGCGTGGACGGGATCGATCGCCTCGCCGAAGGGGAGCTCGCCAAGCTCGTCGTGCAGGTCTCGCGGACCGGCGCGCGCGTCGTCTACCTCGTCTCGGGGCACGGCGAGCCCGACGCGAGCGACGTCGAGAGCGCGTCGGGAGCGGGCCTTCTCGCGAAGGTCCTCGAGGAGGAGAGCTTCACCGTCCGTCCGCTGCTGCTCCCGGCCGCGGGGACGATCCCCGCGGACGCCGCGCTCGTCTTGCTCGCGGGGCCGAGGAAGCCGCTCGATCCGCGGGAGGTCGAGTTGCTCCGCGGCTTCGCCCGCGACGGGGGGAGATTGCTGCTCATGCTCGAGCCCGGGGCCGAGCCGGGGCTCGACGCGCTGCTCGCGGACTGGCGGATCGTGCCGGGGGACGACCTCGTGATCGACCAGGTCGTCACGCCCTTCGAGGGGACCTCCCTCGGCGCCGCACCGCTCGTGAGCGACTTCCCCGACCACGCGGCCACGCGCGGCTTCCGCGAGAACGTGGTCGTCTCGATCGCGCGCACCGTGTCCCCCTCCGACCACGGGGGGCTTCCCGGCGTGACCGCGCGGGTGCTCGCGCGCACGAGCCCCTCGAGCTGGGCGGAGACCGCGTGGCGCGAGGCGCTGCGCGAGGGACGCGTGGGGCTGGACGATGCGGACCGACCGGGGCCGGTCCCGATCGCCGTCGCCGCCGAGGCCGAGGGAGGAAAGGGCCGCGTCGTGGCGATCGGGGACGCCGACTTCGCCATGAACGCGAGGCTCGGGAGCTACTTCAACCGCGAGTTCCTCGTGAACCTCGCGCAATGGCTCACGGGCGCCGAGGACCTGATCGTCGAGCCCCCGCGCGGCCTTCGCGCCTCTCGACTCGACCTGAGCGACGCGGACACCCGGAACCTCTTCCGGTTCTGCGTGCTCCTCCTCCCCGAAGCCCTGCTCATCGTCGGCCTCGCGGTGGGGTGGCGGAGGCGGACGTTGTGAGGGGGCGAACCCTCCTGATCCTGCTGGCGACGTTCGCGGCCGCGGTGGCGTTCGTGTTCTGGCTCGAGCCCGGGAAGCTCAAGACCGAGGACGCGGCCCCCAACGGTCCGCTCCTCGCGCTCGACCCGGAGCACGTCCGCAGCGTGGCGTTCGCTTCGGCGTCGGGACCCGCGTTCACGATCGCGCGCGACCCCTCGGGGCTGTTCCGCCTCGACGACGGACGCGGGCTCGAGGCCGACGCGGGACGCGTCGAGGGAGTGCTCTCCGTGCTCCGCGACGCACGGGTGGAGCGCGTGCTCGACGACGGTTCGGACCACGACGCGACGGTTTACGGCCTCGCCCCGGCCGAGCGCACGGTGCGTGTGCGGACCGACTCGGCCGCGACGACCGTCGAGGTCGGCCGCGCGTCGCCGACGGGATACCGCCGGTACGCCCGGGTCGACGCCGGCCCGGTGGTTCTGGTCGACGGCGCGGTGGGAACGGCGTTGGAGCGCGCCGAATCGGACTACGTCGAGCGGCGGCTTCTCCCGATGGAGGCGTCGCGTGTCCGCCGCATCGAGATCGACGCGCCGCCGCGGCGCATCGTTTTGGATCGGGCGGGATCCGAATGGCGGATCGCGGAGCCGTTCTCCGACCGGGCGGACCTCGGCGTCGCGGAGAACCTCGCACGCTCGATGACCGCGATGACGGTGGAGGAGCTGGAGGCCGGCGCCGCCGCGTTCACCGGAGGCTGGCGCGTCCGGATCGAGGGGGAGACGGGGGGTCCCGCCCGCGAAGCGCGGATCTCGGGCGAGCGGCGCCCCGACCGCCGGGAGGTCGAGCGCCTCCCCGGGCCGGTCCGCGGCCGGATTCTCGAGGCCGCCGCGCGCGACCTCGAGCGCGACCCCGAGGCGATGCGCGACACCCGCGTCACCGCGTTCTCGAGCCCCGACGTGCGCGCGATCGCGTGGCGCGCCGGCGGCGCGACGGTCCGCGTGTCGCGGGACGGGGGCGCGGGGCCGTGGACGCGCGAGGACGAGACGGGGGCGAAACGTCCCGTCGACGCCGCCGCGGTGGAGGGGCTGCTCGACACGACCCGCTGGCTGCGGGCGAAGGGGTTCGTGCCGGGAGGGCCCCCCTCGACGACGCCCCTCGCGACGCTCGAGCTCTCGGGGGCGGCGGGAGCGATCGACGCCCTCGATTTCTTCGACGGGGGCGACGGCGACACGACCCTCGTGGGTGCGCGTGCGCGCCCCGGCGTCGCATCCAGGATCTCCCGCGCGAGCTACGACGAGCTCGCGGCCAAGGCGACCGGACTCGGCCGGTGAAGACGCTCCTGCAGCGCGTTTCGCGCGCCGAGGTTCGCGTGGACGGCGTGCGGGTGGCGTCGATCGGCCCCGGCCTCCTCGTGCTCGTCGGCGTCGAGCGGGGCGACACCGAGGCGGACGTCGATCATCAGGCGGACAAGACCGCGCAGCTCCGGATCTTCCCCGACGACGAGGGAAAGATGAACCGCAGTCTCGAGGAGGCGAAGGGCTCCGCGCTCGTCGTGTCGCAGTTCACCCTCGCCGGCTCGACGCGCCGGGGACGCCGGCCGTCGTTCGACGCCGCCGCTCCGCCGGAGACCGCGCGCACGCTCTACGCGCGATTCGCCGCGCGACTGCGCGCGCGCGGGGTCCCGGTCGAGACGGGGATCTTCCAGGCGACGATGGAGGTGGAGCTGGTCAACGACGGCCCGGTGACCATCCTGCTCGACCCGCCCGGCGACCGGGGGACCCCGTGAAACGTCCCGAGGGCTGGAGCGCGCGCTACCTCGACCATCTCGCCGCCGAGCGCGGACTCGCCCGCAACAGTCTCGACGCCTACCGCCGCGATCTCGAGCTCGCCGCGCGCCTGCTGGGGGAGACCGCGCTCGACGACGCCACGCGCGAGGACCTCCTCGGCGCCCTCCGGAAGCTGCGCTCG
Organism: Candidatus Polarisedimenticolaceae bacterium; assembly: GCA_036376135.1. Classification (NCBI taxonomy): domain Bacteria; kingdom Pseudomonadati; phylum Acidobacteriota; class Candidatus Polarisedimenticolia; order Candidatus Polarisedimenticolales; family Candidatus Polarisedimenticolaceae; species Candidatus Polarisedimenticolaceae bacterium. The sequence continues at coordinate 28,327 of DASVAW010000129.1, forward strand.
CAGTCCCGGTCGCCGCGCTCGATCGCCCGGTGGCTCGTCGCGGTCCGCGGCTTCTACGCGTTCCTCCTCTCGGAAGGTCGCCGCGACGTCGATCCCGCGTCCCGGATCGAGGCGCCGCGCCCCTGGAAGGTCCTGCCCCGCGTCCTCGACGGGAACGACGTCGAGCGGCTGCTCGCCGCACCGGACGGGAGCGATCCCCGGGGACGGCGCGACCGGGCGATGCTCGAGGTGCTCTACGCGACGGGGCTTCGCGTGAGCGAGCTCGTGGGGCTGCGCCTGGGCGACCTCCATCTGGACGCCGGGTACGTCCGCTGCGTGGGGAAGGGGAGCAAGGAGCGCGTCGTTCCCCTGGGGGCGGCGGCGAACGCCGCGCTGCAGCGTTATCTCGCCGGAGGACGCCCCGCGCTGCTCGGAGAGCGCCGGTCGGAGTTCCTCTTCGTGAACCGCACCGGTCGCGCGTTGACGCGCCAGGGGTTCTGGAAGCTCCTCCGGGCCTACGGCGAGCGCGCGGGCATCGGGACCTCGTTTTCGCCGCACACGCTCCGCCACTCCTTCGCGACGCACCTGCTCGAGCACGGCGCCGACCTGCGCTCCGTGCAGGTGCTCCTGGGCCACGCGAACATCTCGACGACCGAGATCTACACCCACGTGAACCGCGAGCGGCTGCGCCGGCTGTACGAGAGCTTCCATCCCCGAGCTTGACAGGCGCGGGGAGCCTCGATTATCCCTTCGCGCCGTGGCCAACGACGACGACAACTTCGAGGAACCCATCCACCAGCTCGAGGCGCGCCTCGAGGGGCTGTCCGGCATGGGCGACGACGTCGCCCTCGAGAGGCGGCGCGAGGACCTGCGCCGCGAGCTGCGCGAGCTGCGCGCGCGCGTCTTCGCGGGCCTGTCGCCGTGGCAGAAGACCCTCGTCGCGCGGCACCCGCGGCGGCCGTATACGCTCGACTACGTGCAGCATCTGCTCGAGGGATTCGTGGAGATCCACGGCGACCGTCGCTACGCCGACGACCCCGCGATCGTCTGCGGGTTCGGCTGGTTCCGGGGGCGCGCCGCGCTCGTCGTCGGCCACCAGAAGGGACGCGACACCAAGGAGAAGATCCACCGAAACTTCGGCATGCCCAAGCCCGAGGGATACCGGAAGGCGATGCGGGCGATGCGTCTCGCCGAGAAGTTCGGGCGGCCCATCTTCTGCTTCGTCGACACGCCGGGGGCCTACCCCGGGATCGGCGCGGAGGAGCGGGGCCAGGCCGAAGCGATCGCGTTCAACCTCCGCGAGATGGCGAAGCTGCGCGTTCCGGTGCTCGTGACCGTGACCGGCGAAGGGGGGAGCGGGGGAGCGCTGGCGATCGGCGTCGGCAACCGCGTGAACATGCTCGAGTACGCCGTGTACTCGGTGATCAGCCCCGAGGGATGCGCCGCCATCCTCTGGCGCGATGCGTCGCGCAGCCGCGACGCCGCGCGGGCGATGAAGATGACCGCGCCCGACCTGCTTTCGCTCGACGTGATCGACGCCATCGTCCCCGAGGTCGTCGGCGGCGCGCACGTCGATCCCCCCTCGCAGGCCGCGATCCTGGGGGAGGTCCTCGAGCGGCAGCTCGCGGAGCTCGAGGCGCTTTCGCCGGAGGCCCTCGTCGCCGACCGTCACGCGCGCTTCCGCCGGATGGGCCGCTGCGAGCTGCCGCGGGCGGTCTAGCGCTCCCGCCGCTTGGTCTCGCTCCACAGCCGGTCCATCAGCTCGAGGCCGGCCTGCTCGAGCGGCACGCCCTGCTCGTGCAGCGCCCGTTCGACGCCGGCGAACCGGCGACGGAACTTCGCGTTCGCGGCCTCGAGGGCGGCCTCGGGATCGACGCCGAGCTTGCGGCCGAGCATGGCGGTGGCGAACAGCAGGTCCCCCAGCTCCTCGGCGGCGGCGTTCCGGTCGTCGGCGCGCACCGCTTCGTGCAGCTCCGAGAGCTCCTCCTCGATCTTGCGGATCACGGCTCCCGCCTCGGGCCAGTCGAAGCCGACCCGGGCGGCCTTGTCCCCCAGGCGCTGGGCCTTCACGAGGGCGGGGAGCGCGCGGGGGAGGCCGTCGAGGAGGGAGGCTCGGGCGGCCTTGCCGGCGTCCTCCTTCTCCTTCTTCTTGATCTCTTCCCACTTCCGGAGGACCTCGGCGGCGTCCTCGGCGGAGTCCTCGGCGAAGACGTGCGGGTGGCGCCGGACCATCTTGGTGGCGATCCCCTCGATCACGTCGGCCGCGTCGAACCGACCCTCCTCCTTGGCCAGTCGTGACAGAAAGACGACCTGAAAGAGCAGGTCGCCCAGCTCCTCCCGCAAGTGCTCGGGATCGCCGTCGTCGATCGCTTCGGCCACCTCGTAGGCCTCCTCGAGAAGGAAGCCGCGCAGGGTCGCGTACGTCTGCTCCCGATCCCAGGGACACCCTCCCGGATCCCTCAGGCGGTCCATGATCGCGACCAGCGCATCGAAGGTCCGGGTGGGATGCATCGGCGTTTTCGGCTCCTTGACTTGGTGGGGGTGCGAATCAATCTTTGGCCGCGGTCCGGCCGTTTGTGGCGGTCGGAAGCGGGATGGTAGCATCGCGCGTTCGTCGCCGGATCAAGGCGTCGGCTGCACCGGTGGAGGAGCGCGATGTCCGAGGGTAACTCGCTGAAGGAGAAGGCACAGGACAAGCCGCAGGCCACGTTCAAGGTCAGCGACCGCCGCCTGTTCACCGCGGAAGGGGAGCCTCGCCGGGAGATCCCCGACGAGCCCGAATCCGCGGCGAAGCCGGTGACGCCCCAGCCGGAACCGCCGCCGGCGCCGGCGGAAACGGGGGCGGGTTTCGAGAGGCGAAGCCTCGAGGAACCGCCCGGGATCGACTTCACCGTGCTGATCAACGCGATGATGCAACCCGCGTTGATCTACCTCGGGGAGATCCCGCACCCGGCGACGGGGCAACCGATCGTCGACCTCGAGCAGGCGCGCCTCCAGATCGACATGCTCGATCTGCTGCGCGTCAAGACCCGCGGCAACCTCTCGCAACAGGAGGAATCCCTCCTCGAGCGGGTCCTGTACCAGCTCCGGATGGTGTACGTGGCCCGGTCGGGCTCGCGCGGCTGATTCCCCTTCGGGGATCGGGCCGAACGGCACGCGATCGGGCCTGGACGGGAACCGTCCGGGAGAGGGCGTGAGGGGTCGGCTCGTTCTCGGTTTCGCGTGCGTCCTCGCCGCGACCTCGGGCGTCGCGGCGGAGGAGGGCGTCCCCGTCGAGAGGGGCGTCATCCGCCTCCAGCTCCCCGACGCGGACGCCGCGGAAGCGCCGACGGACGACCCGAAGCTCGGCGATTCCGGCCTCGAAGCCCGCCGGGGCTTCGACTACCAGGCGTTCGGCTCCCGGCTCGAGGGGTACTGGTTCCAGCGGAAGCTGCACCTGCGCGAGGGGCGGGACGAGGAGGCGTCGCGCCAGGCGGACGCGATCCGCTCGTTCACGGCCGAGGAAGGGGTCCGGCGCCTGGAGCTCCCCGCGGGCGCTCTCGTCTCCGAGGCCGAGCGCCTGATCCGCGAGGGGCATCACTCCCGCGCCCTGGCCTCGCTCGCGCTCGCGGACGCCCTCGATCCCGACCGTCCGCAGGCGCATTTCCTCCGGGCGCGGATCGCCTGGGAGTCGAACGGCGGCACGCTGGCGGCGGCGGGGGAGTTCCTCTCCGGACTTCGCGCCTCCGCGCGGTCGCTGCTCAGGCAGCCGGTGCGCCTTCACGCGAACGCGCTCCTGATCGTCCTGGCGGTCCAGCTCGCCACCCTCGCCTTCGCCGCGCTGATGGCCTGGCGTTACCACGTTCCGCTCCGGCACGAGGTCGAGGAGGCGCTCACGCGCTCCGGACGCGAGGTCGCCGCCCCGGCCGCGGGCTGGCTGATCCTCCTGTGGCCGCTCGTGCTCGTCGTCACGGCGGGGTGGATCGGCTGGTGGTGGCTCGTCGCCACCTTCCGCTACATGCGCCGCTCCGAGCGGCTGGTCGCGGTCGCCCTGCTGGCGCTCGCCGCCCTTTCCGTCCCCGGCTACCGACTCGCCGTCGGGCTCTACGGGGTCTCGGCGGACCCGCGCGTGCGCACGACGATGGCGGCGGCCTCGGGGACGTACGAGCCCGATCGCGTGGTGAAGCTGCAGCAGATGGTGGCGGCGTCCCCGGACGATCCGACGCCCCGCTTCCTGCTCGCCGGGATGTACAAGAACGGGCGTTACTTCGAGGAAGCGTTCGAGGAGTACAAACGCGTCCTCAAGGTCGCGCCCGAGACGTGGCAGGCGCGCGTCAACATCGGGAACATCTTCTTCGCGATGGGGCAATACGGCGAGGCGATCGCGCAGTACCAGAAGGCGATCGACATGCGCCCGCGCGACGTGCTGGCCTACTGCAACATGCACCTCGCCCAGAACGACGCCCTGCGCCTCAACGAAGCCGCCGCGACGTACCAGCGCGCGCGGGCGATCGACGCGCCGCGCGTGGAGCAGCTGCTCCGGCCCCGCGCGGACCGCACCGTGGTCGACGCGACCATCAACCTCTCATCCGTGTGGCGCGCCGCGCTCGAGGGGGAACGGCTCGAGGACTGGCTGCGGGCGGACGGCTCCGGGTCGGCCGCGGGCCTGGTGAGTCTCCTGCGCTCGCTCTTGAATCCGCTGAGCGTGGTCTCCCTCGCGGCGCTCGCCGCGTGCCTTCTCGTCTCCCTCGGGCCCCGGCATCGGCCGCCCGCGAGGCGATGCACCCGTTGCGGGCGCCCGTATTGCGCGCACTGCCGCACCTCGCGGGAGCCGCAGGAGTTCTGCAGCCAGTGCGTGCACCTGTTCGTGCTGCAGGACGGGCTGGCCCCGCAGACGAAGATCCGGAAGCTGTACGAGATCGAGACCCACGGGAAACGCAGCCGCCTCGCCAGGCAGCTGGGCTCGCTGGTGCTGCCGGGTGCGGGGGCGGTGCTCCGCGGACGGGCGCTGGTGGGGTTCGCACTGCTGTTCGGCTGGTTTGCCGGGTGGCTTGCCGTGCGCCCGTCGTCGCTGCGGGCCGTGGAGGCGGTGCTCGGGCTCGACGCCCACCTCGACCTGCTCCGGTGGGGCGCGGTGCCCGCCGTTCTCGACTTCGACCCGGCCCTCCTCGCGGGGCTGCCGCTGCTCGTCGTCGTGTGGATCCTGGGAAACGCCTGGATCCGGCGTCCCCGGGAGGCCTGACGTGGCGCTCCAGGGGACGATCAAGGACTTCGGGCTGGGGGACATCCTCCAGCTGATCGGCATCCAGCGGAAAACCGGCGTGCTCACGATGGAGAGCGCGGAGGACACGGTCACCGTCAAGTTCCTCGACGGGCAGGTCGTGGGCGCCGACACGCGGTCCCGCAACCTCGAGGACCTGCTCGGGTCGGTCCTCGTCCGGACCGGGCGCATCACCGAGGCGCAGCTGCAGGAGGCGCTCAAGGTCCAGCGCTCCACGCTCCAGCGCGTCGGCTACATCCTCGCGACCACGGGGTCGATCTCCGAGGAGGACCTCCGCGAGGCGTTGCGCATCCAGGTCCTCCAGATCGTCTACCGGCTGTTCCGGTGGCGCGACGGCAAGTATCACTTCACGCCGACGGACCACGTCGACTACGACGTCGATCACTTCACCCCGGTCAGCGCCGAGACGATCCTGATGGAAGGCGCGCGGATGATCGACGAATGGCCGATCCTCGAGCGCCGGATCCGGTCGCCGCGCATGGTCTTCCGCAAGACCGCGGCCGGCGCCGCGCTCGACGCGCCCGTCGCGTCACTCGTCGACGCGGACGTCGACTTCGGCTTCGACCGCGCCGCGGGCTCGTCCGGCCCCGACGCCGAGGGGATTCAGGTCTCCGGAGAGGAGCTCGAGGTCCTGCACATGGTCGACGGCCGCTCGACGGTCCAGGACCTCGTGGACCGCAGCCCCCTCGGCGAGTTCGACGTCTACCACCTTCTCTACGAGCTGCTCAACCGCAACCTCATCGAGGAGGTGCGCGTCGCCGTCGCCCCCGGAGCCGTCCAGGCCGAGGAGCGGCATCGCGCGGTCCTGGCGGGAGCGCTCGCGGTGCCCGTCCTGCTCCTCGCGGGGGCGGGACTCGTCGCGTCGTTCTGGAGCCCGCTCGCCCCGTGGCGCGTCGCCGGCGTGGGGGCGGAGACCGACCTCCTGAAGACCTACGCGAGCCAGGCCCGGCTCGAGCGGATCGAAAGCGCCCTCCAGGTCTTCTACTACGATCTCGGCTCGGTCCCTTCCGACCTGAACGCGCTCGTGCGCGCGCGTTACCTCGATCCCGCCGATCTCCTCGACCCGTGGGGCCGCCCGTACCTGTTCCGGACCTCCCCGGGAGGGTACGAGCTTCTCGGAGCCGACGCGCGGGGAGGGGCGGCGGAGGAACTCACCGTGCGCCGGGCGTTCACCGCGAACCAGCGGCTGCTCCTCGGGGGCGCGAGGTAGGCTCGGGCTTGACACCCGAAAGGGTGGGTCTTACAAGGCGCGCTGTCTGTCGGGGGAAGGCACGTCGCCCCCCCTACCGGAGAGCGCGTCATGAGCAAGATCATCGGGATCGACCTGGGGACCACGAACTCGGTCGTGGCGATCATGGAAGGGGGCTCGCCCAACGTGCTGGCGAACGCGGAGGGCGGCCGCCTGACCCCCTCGGTCGTCGCCGTCACCGACAAGGGCGATCGGCTCGTCGGCCAGGTCGCCAAGCGGCAGGCGATCACGAACCCGACCAACACGGTCTATTCGATCAAGCGATTCATGGGCCGGAAGTTCGCGGAGCTCAAGGACGAGATCCGGCGGGTTCCCTACAAGGTCACCCCGGCCGAGAACGGCGATGCGGTCGTCGAGATCCAGGGGAAGCGCCACACGCCCCCCGAGGTGTCGGCGATGGTGCTGCGCAAGATGAAGGAGGCCGCCGAGTCCTACCTCGGCGAGACCGTGACCCGCGCGGTGATCACCGTGCCGGCGTACTTCAACGACGCCCAGCGCCAGGCCACCAAGGACGCGGGGCAGATCGCCGGCCTCACCGTCGAGCGCATCGTCAACGAGCCGACGGCGGCGGCCCTCGCCTACGGCCTCGACAAGAAGAAGGACGAGACGATCGCCGTCTTCGACTTCGGCGGCGGCACCTTCGACATCTCGATCCTCGAGGTGGGGGAGGGGGTCGTCGAGGTGAAGTCGACCAACGGCGACACGCATCTCGGCGGCGACGACATCGACCATGCGCTGATGGACTGGATCGTCGCCGAGTTCAAGCGCGACCAGGGGATCGACCTCTCCGGCGACAAGATGGCCCTGCAGCGCCTCAAGGAGGCCGCCGAGAAGGCCAAGTGCGAGCTGTCCACCGTCGCCGAGACCGAGATCAACCTGCCGTTCATCACGGCCGACGCGTCGGGGCCGAAGCACCTGCAGCTGCGGCTCAACCGGGCGCGCTTCGAGCAGCTGGTGGAGCCGATCCTGCGCCGGACCCTCGAGCCGTGCGCCCGGGCCCTCGCGGACGCGGGGCTGAAGCCGGGGGACGTCGACGAGATCGTCCTCGTCGGCGGCTCCACCCGCATCCCGAAGGTGCAGGACATGGTCAAGGGCTACTTCGGGAAGGAGCCTCACAAGGGCGTGAACCCCGACGAGGTCGTCGCCATCGGTGCGGCCATCCAGGCCGGCGTCCTCGGCGGCGAGGTGAAGGACATCCTCCTGCTCGACGTCACCCCGCTGTCGCTGGGGATCGAGACGCTGGGCGGCGTGTTCACGCGCCTGATCGCGCGGAACACGACGATCCCGTCCCGCAAGGCCGAGGTGTTCTCGACCGCCGCGGACGGGCAGACGACCGTCGAGGTGCACGTGCTGCAGGGGGAGCGCGAGATGGCGCGCGACAACAAGACCCTCGGCCGCTTCCATCTCGACGGCATCCCGGCGGCCCCGCGCGGCGTTCCGCAGATCGAGGTCGCCTTCGACATCGACGCGAACGGGATCGTGCACGTCGCCGCGAAGGATCTCGGCACCGGCAAGGAGCAGAAGATCACGATCACCGCGTCCTCGGGCCTCTCCAAGGACGAGGTCGAGCGGATGGTGAAGGAGGCCGACGCCCACGCTGCCGAGGACCGCAAGCGCCGGGAGGCGGTCGAGGCGAAAAACCGCGCCGACCAGCTCGTCTACCAGGTCGAGAAGACGCTGCAGGAAAACGCCGCGAAGCTGCCGGAGACGGAGCAGGCCCCGGTCCGCGAGGCGCTGGCCTCGGTCAAGAGCGCGCTCGAGCAGGGAGACGCCGACGCGATCTCCCGCGCCACGACCGAGCTCGAAAAGGTCTCGCACCGCATGGCCGAAGCGATCTATCGTGCGGCGGGAACGGCGCCCGAGGGCGGCGCGGAAGCGTCGGAAACCCCCGGCGCGACGTCGGGCTCGTCCGGCGACGTGATCGACGCGGAAGTGGTGGACGACCGCAAGCAGCGTTAGGGGGCGACGATGGCGCGCAACGAGTGGGATCCGCTCAAGGAGCTCGAGACCGTCCAGCGGCGGATGAACCAGCTCTTCGAGAGTGCGATGGACCGGACCAACTTCGACGCCGACGGCGGCTTCGGCAGCTGGGCGCCGTCGGCGGACCTGTACGAGACGACGGACGAGGTCGTCGCCTACGTCGAGCTCCCGGGGATCCCGCCGTCCGACGTCTCGCTCCGCCTCGACGGCGATTCCCTGGTGGTCGAGGGGGAGCGGCGCATGGAGCGCGCCGCGCCCGGAGAGCAGTACCACCGCGTCGAGCGCTCGTACGGCCGCTTCCAGCGCAAGCTCGCCCTTCCCGCCGGCGTGGACCGCGACTCCGCGAACGCGAGCTTCCGGGACGGCGTGCTCGTGGTGACGCTCCGCAAGTCCCCCGACGACCGCTCGCGGCCGATCAAGCTCGAGATCCGCTGAGACCGTCCGCTCCGCCGGGACCGCGAAGGCGCGTGGTATACTCCGCGCGATTTTTCCGCTTTCCGGGGGAGGAATGAGCGAGGAGCGCGAGACATCCCGGGGCGGCGGCTCGGAGTCGCTGAAGAAGTACCTGAAGGAGATCTCGCGCCTTCCCCGCATCACCGCGGAGGAGGAGAGGGTCCTCGGGCGCCGCATTCACAAGGGCGACCACGACGCGCTTCGCAAGCTCGTCGAGGCCAATCTCCGGTTCGTCGTCTCCTACGCGAAGCGTTACCGGGGCTGCGGCCTGTCGTTCCTCGACCTCATCAACGAGGGGAACATCGGCCTGATCGAAGCGGCCAAGCGCTTCGACCCGGACAAGAACGTCAAGTTCATCACCTACGCCGTGTGGTGGGTCCGCCAGGCGATCATCCACGCGCTGAGCGACCAGAGCGGCGCCTTCCGCCTCCCGCAGAAGCAGGCCAACCTGCTCTACCGGATCGGCAAGGCCCAGGCGAGCCTGCGCTCCGAGCTCAAGCGGACTCCGACCGCCCAGGAGATCGCCACGCGCATGGACGTGACCGAGGTGGAGGTGACGAACCTCCTCCAGGTCGCCGACGAGAACATCTCGTTGTCCGCCGTGATCGACGAGGAGCACGAGTTCCACCTCGCCGACAAACTCGAGCAGGACACGATTCCCGCGGCCGACATCGTCTACCTCCGCGCGTCGCTCAAGCGCCACGTCCGTCAGGCGCTGGGCGAGCTCGACGAGAAGGAGGAGCGCGTCCTGCGGCTGCGGTTCGGCCTCGACGGGGCGGAGCCCAAGACGCTCAAGGAGATCGGCGAGATGATGGACCTCTCCCGCGAGCGGATCCGCCAGATCGAGGCCCAGGCCCTCGACAAGCTCAACCGCTCGCAGAAGTGCCAGCAGCTGCGCGGCTACCTGAACTGAGGGTTGCGATCGTGGGCGATCCGGTCTGCGCGACGTGCGGCGGGACGGGGTTCGAGCTGCGCACCTCGGAGAGCGGGGTCGTCACCTCGGTACGTTGCGCCTGTTCCGCCCGCGACCGGAATGCCGCGCTGCTCAAGCTCGCGCGCATCCCCCGACGCTACGAGCACTGCACGCTCGAGAACTACGGCCCCCGCGACGCGAGCCAGGCCAAGGCGAAACAGCACGTCGCCGACTGGGTCGAGCGGTGGCCCCTCGACGTCACGCACGGTCTTCTGCTCTGGGGCCCGCCGGGGACGGGCAAGACGCATCTGCTCGTGGGAGCCGTGCGCACGCTCGTCGAGGCGAAGGGCTGCAAGGCGCTCTTCTACGACCAGCGCGAGCTGCTCAAGGCGCTCCAGGGGACCTTCGACGCCGGCTCCTCCCGATCGGAGTCGGACATCCTGGAGCCGATCCTCGAAGCGGAGCTTCTGGTGCTCGACGACCTCGGAGCGGGACGCACGACGCCTTGGGCGCGGGACGTACTGCACGACATCATCGGCCACCGCTACAACGCCAGCCTTCCGATCCTCGCGACGACCAACCGCCCGATCGGCGAGCCGGGAAGCGCCGCTCCCGCGGATCCCCTCCGCGAGGCGCTCACGCTGTACGACCGACTTGGCGAGCCGCTCCTCTCGCGGCTCTTCGAGATGTGCACCATCGTGGAGGTGCGCGGCGGCGACTTCCGGCGGGAGATCCTGAACGCGGACTTCCACGCGGCGCGCCCGGAGGGACGCAAGCGATGACCGCCGAGCTCCGGAACCTGCGTTACGAGATCCGAGGCGGCGCGGCGTGGATCACGATCCACCGCCCCGAGAAGCTCAACGCCCTCGACCGCGCCACCGTGGACGAGATCCCGGTGGCGATCGACCGCGCGCTGCACGATCCCGACGCGGGGGCGATCGTCGTCACCGGGGCGGGCGAACGCGCGTTCGTGGCGGGCGCGGACATCGCGGAGATGGCCGGACTCGACGCGCGGGACGGCCAGGAGTTCTCGTTGCGCCTGCTCGCGTCGTTCGAGCGCGTCGAGCGATCGCCCAAGCCGGTGATCGCGGCGGTGAACGGGTTCGCACTCGGCGGCGGATGCGAGCTCGCGATGGCGTGCCACGTCCGGATCGCCTCCGACGCCGCGAAGTTCGGCCAGCCCGAGGTCCTCCTCGGGCTGATCCCCGGGGCGGGAGGCACGCAGCGGCTCACGCGGCTCGTCGGGCGCGGCAAGGCGCTCGATCTCATCCTGTCGGGGGAGACGATCGACGCCGCGGAGGCCCTTCGCATCGGCCTCGTGGACCGTCTCGTCCCGGCGGAAGGGCTCGTCGCCGCGGTCGACGCGTACGTCGCGAAGCTCCGGCAGAAAAGCCCCGTCGCCCTCGCGCGGGCGCTGCAGGCCGTGATCTCGGGCGCCGAGACCTCGCAGGCGGAGGCGCTGCGGCTCGAGGCCGCCCTGTTCGGCCTGTGCTTCGCGACGGACGATTTCCGCGAAGGGACGCGCGCGTTCCTCGAGAAGCGGAAACCCGTGTTTCCGGGACGCTGAGCGCGTTTCCGTGGCACGCCTGCGCGGCCTGCGTCTGGCCATCCCGATCCTGCTCGTCGCCGGCGCCGCTTCGATCTGGCTCGTGCTCCGGCGCAGCGACCGGCCGGTCGCGTCGCTGTCGGACGTCGGGCCAGGGACGGACACCCACATCGAGGGGTTCACGTTCACCGATCTGGTGGGCGGACGCCGCCGCCTGAGCGTCAGCGCCAAGCTCGGGAGCTTCGACGCGCAGGGCGGGTTCACGCTCGAGGGGGTCGAGCGCATCGAGATCGATCGCGAGGGCGCGGACCCCCTCGTCCTGCGCGCCGACCGCGGCTCGGGCGCCGGCGCGGAAGGCCGGCGCGTCATCCGTCTCGACGGCGGCGTGGAGATGCGAGACGCCGCCGCCGGACTGCAGGTCCGGCTCCCTTCGATCGAGATCGATCAGATCCAGGGGACGGCGAGGTCCTTGGGCGAGGTGGAGATCGAGGCCCCCGGCTGGAGGGGGACGGCGAGCGCGGCGGTCTACGGTCTCGCGAAAGGCGCCACGAGCGAGCTCTATCGACTCGAGGCGTCGACCGTCGAGGGAGCGACCCTCGTGGCCGGCCGGGTGGCGATCGACCGCTCCACCGGGGCGCTGCGGCTGGACGGGGGCGTGGACTACCGCGCGGGAACGGACCAGCTTCGCGCGGACGACGCGACCGCCGAGCGGGACGAGAACGGCCGCGTACGCCGCCTGACCGCGAACGGCTCCGTCCAGGGAGTCGCCGAGCGCGAGCCGGGCAAGCCCACGTCCTGGCGCGCCGCGCAGGCCGACGTGACCTGGGACGCCGAAGGTCGGGTCACCGCCGCGATCCTCCGCGGGAACGCGAGCATCGAGCAGCCGCAGGCCTCCCTCCTCGCCGCGACGATCGAGGCCGCGGCGAGGGCCGAGGGCGGATTCGACGTCGACGCGGAAGGCGGAGTCGTCTGGAACGGGATGTGGGGCGGGTCTCCGGCCCGCCTCCAATGCGGCACCCTCGAGGGGGTGCTCGACGCCGCCGGGACGCTGCGCCAGGGCCAGGCCAGGGACGGCGTGCGGTTCGAAGGTCGCGACGCGGCGGGCGAAGCCGACCGCGCGACCTTCGCTCCCGGCGAGCCCTTCGGGAAGGTCACCCTCGAAGCGGCCGGTACGGTCCGCGCCCGCGTGCGCAGCGGCCGCACGCGCGTCGTCGCCGATCGGATCGTCGCCTCCGCGCGCGGCGACCGCCTCGAGGCGGAAGGCCGCGTCGAGGCGACGCTTCTCCCCGACGCCGAGCGCACCGCGGCAGGCGCCGCGCTGTTCGACGCCAAGCAGACCGTGCACTTCGTGGCCGGCCGCCTCGAGAGCGAGGACGGAGGGCGGCAACTGCGATTCCGCCAGGCGGTCCGCGGCTGGCAGGAGGATCGGACCCTCTCCGCCGACGAGGTCGACGCGGACGCCAAGGGCGACGCGCTCGACGCGCGCGGCAAGGTCGCGACGCGTCTGCCGCGCGGGAAACAGGCGGCCGCCTCCGACGCCGACTACCTCGAAGTCACCTCGAACGCCCTGGCCTACCGCGGCGCCGAGTCGCAGGCCACCTACACCGGCAACGTCCGCGCCCGTCTCGCCGAGGGATGGTTCGAAAGCGCGCGGCTCGTGGTGCTCCTCCGCAAGCCCGAGGGGGGGATCCGCGAGGTGCGCGCGTTCGACAACGTGCGTCTCGAGTTCGCGGACACCGACGAGCAGGGGATGCCGCGACCGGTGACCGGAAAGGCGGACCGGCTGGTGTGGGACCCCGTCGCCTCGGTGGCGCGCCTGTTCGGAGACAAGGCGCCGGCCGAGGTGCGTCGCGAGGGAGAGAAGGGCGGGACGACGACCGGCAGGGTGTTACGCTACCGGCTCGACGCGGACGTCGTGGAGGTCGAGTCGACCTCGGAACGGGCGCCCTGAGAACAGGAGAACGAGCGGTGGCGGAGCCGTCCCCGGCGGTCGCGGGGCTCGTGGCGGAGGATCTCGCGAAGTCGTACCGCGGCCGCAAGGTCGTGGACGGCGTGAGCGTCCGGATCGAGCCCGGGGAGATCGTCGGCCTGCTCGGACCCAACGGCGCGGGGAAAACGACGTCGTTCTACCTCGTGCTCGGCCTGGTCCCCCCGGAAGGCGGGCGCGTGACCCTCGACGGTGAGGACATCACCTCGCTTCCGATGTACCTGCGCGCACGGCGCGGCGTCGGGTACCTCCCGCAGGAGGCCTCGATCTTCCGTCGCATGTCGGTGGAGCAGAATCTCCTCGCGGTCCTCGAGCTGCACGGACTCGACGCCGAGGCGCGGAAGGAGCGATGCCGATCGCTGATCGAGGACTTCGGCCTGGACCGCGTCGCCGGGACCGCCGGGTTCGCGCTGTCCGGCGGCGAGCGGCGCCGCGCGGAGATCGCCCGGGCGCTGGCGGCCGAGCCTCGCTACATGCTCCTGGACGAGCCGTTCGCCGGCATCGATCCGATCGCGGTCGCGGACCTCCAGCAGATCGTGACGCGACTCAAGGATCGCGGCCTGGGCGTGCTCATCACCGACCACAACGTCCGCGAGACTTTACAGATTACGGACCGGGCCTATATTATCGGCTCGGGCCGAATCCTCAGGCACGGCACGCCGGCCGAACTCGCTTCGGATCCTGAAGTACGGCGGGTCTACCTGGGCGAGAATTTCCGCCTGCACTGATCACGGAGGCCGACGAGCCGCGATGGCGCTCGAACAGAAGCTCACCGTCAAGATGAGCCAGCGGCTCATCATGACGCCGTCGCTCCAGCAGGCCATCAAGCTCCTCCAGATGTCGAAGCTCGAGCTGGTCGACGAGATCCAGCAGGAGCTCACCGAGAACCCGGTCCTCGACGAGGTCGTGGGGGACGCGACCCCCGAGGAGCGCGCCGAGGCCGACGCCGCCACGGCCGAGGAGGCGCCCGCGGACGAGCGGCGCACCGAGGATCGCGAGAAGGACCCGTACGAGGAGATCGACTACGAATCCTATTTCCAGGACGTCGACGGCGGCTGGATGCCGCGGGCGCCCGTGGACTCCGGCGAGGAGCTCCCGTCGTTCGAGAACACGCTCGCCGAGCAGCAGAACCTCGCGGACCACCTCCTCTGGCAGCTCGGGCTCGCCCCGGCCTCGGAACGACTCCAGGCCGTGGGAGCCGCGATCGTGGGGAACCTCAACGAGGACGGCTACCTGCGCGCCGGCCTCGACGAGATCCAGCAGATGGGCGACTGGAGCGTCGAGGAGGTCCGGGAGGGACTCGCGCTGATCCAGGGGTTCGACCCGGTCGGCGTCGCCGCGCGCGACCTCGTCGAATGCCTGACCCTGCAGCTGCGCCACCTCGGGCAGGAGGGCACGCCCGCCGAGACGATCGTCCGCTTCCACATGGACAAGCTCCAGGGGCGCAAGTACCGCGAGCTCGCCGAGACGCTCGGGCTCGACATGGACGATCTCCAGGCCGAGCTCGAGATCATCCGCGGCCTGGACCCGCGCCCGGGTCAGAAGTACAACGTCGAGAGCAGCCGCTACGTGGTGCCCGACGTGTACGTCGTGAAGATCGACGACGACTACCAGATCCTCCTCAACGAGGAGGGCCTCCCGCGCCTGCGGATCAGTCCGGTCTACCGACGGATGGTGGAGCGGGGCGCGCAGGCCACCTCCTCCGAGGCGAAGGAGTACGTCCGCGACAAGCTGCGCTCGGCGTTCCGCCTCATCAAGAGCCTCGAGGAACGCCAGCGGACGATCTACAAGGTCGCCCGCTCGATCGTGAAGTTCCAGCGCGACTTCCTGGACTACGGGATCGAGCGCTTGCGTCCTCTCGTCCTCAAGGACGTCGCGGACGACATCGGGATGCACGAGAGCACGGTGAGCCGTGTGGTGAACAACAAGTACATGCACACGCACCGCGGTCTGTACGAGATGCGTTTCTTCTTCCACAGCGGGATCGCGTCGATCCGCGGCGGCGAGAGCGTCTCGTCCCTGACGGTCAAGGACCGCATCAAGAAGATCGTCGTCGCCGAGGACGCGCGGCATCCGCTCTCCGACGCCGCGATCGTGAAGATCCTCAAGGCCGAGGGGCTCCAGATCGCGCGCCGCACCGTCGCGAAGTACCGCGAGGAGCTCAAGATCCCGTCGTCGAGCAGTCGCAAACAGGTGTTCCAGTGACCGTCCACGGCCCCCGAGCGAGGTGAACCGATGCGGATGAACATCGTCGGAAGGCACGTCGAAGTGACCCCGGCTCTCAAGCGCTTCGCCATGGAGAAGCTGGGAAAGCTGGACAAGCTGATCGACGGCCCCCTCGAGGCCCACGTCGTGCTCGCGGTGGAGAAACACCGTCACCTGGCCGAGATCCAGGTCAAATCCAAGGTGGGGATCTTCTCCGGCTCGAAGGAGACCGCCGACCTCTACGCCTCCATCGGCGACGTCGTCGACAAGATCACCGCGCAAGCACACCGCCAGAAGGAAAAGCTCCAGGAGCGCAAGCGCCGCACCGGCAAGAAGGCGGCCGAGGCGGTCGCCGCCATCGTCGAGGCCCCCGCGGAGAAACCGGCGCGCCGGAAGGCCAAGGCGGCGAAGGTGGTCCGGATCCCGCGGTATCGCCTCAAGCCCCTGTCGGCGGACGACGCCGCGTCGGAGCTGGAGGCGACGGGCTCGGAGGTCCTGGTGTTCCGCGACGCCGACACCTACCGCGTCAACGTCGTCTTCCGCCGCGCCGACGGCGCGATCGGCCTCGTCGACCCGGAGTTCTGACCCGGTCGATCGCCCGCAAACGCTTGACCCCTCGCGGGGCGGCCTGCTAACTTCCCGGCCTGCAACATCTTGGGACGGGCGTGTGCCTGCGAGGAGCCCCCAGCATGAGCGACGACCGCAAGGAACGGCCGGTGCGCTTCACGACGGTGTCCGACATGCCGATCGAGCCGCTGTACGGGCCGGCAGCGCTCGAGCCCGGCTTCCGCTACGAGGAGAAGCTCGGCGATCCGGGTGAGTATCCCTACACGCGCGGCATCCACCCGACGATGTACCGCGGCCGCCTCTGGACGATGCGGCAGTTCGCCGGATTCGGATCCGCCGAGGACACCAACGCGCGTTTCCACTACCTGCTCGGCCAGGGGCAGACGGGTCTATCGGTGGCCTTCGACCTGCCGACGCTGATGGGCCGCGACAGCGATGACGCGATGGCGCGCGGCGAGGTGGGGAAGGAAGGGGTCGCGATCGACACCCTGGCGGACATGGAGATCCTCTTCGGCGGGATCCCGCTCGACCAGGTCTCCACGTCGATGACGATCAACGCCCCGGCGTCGGTGATCTTCTGCATGTACCTCGCGGTCGCCGAGAAACAGGGCGTGCCGTTCGAGAAGCTGCGCGGGACCCTCCAGAACGACATCCTCAAGGAGTACATCGCGCAGAAGGAGTGGATCTACCCGCCGCGGCCGAGCCTGGCGCTCATCACGGACATGATGGCGTTCTGCACCCGCCGGGTCCCGCAGTGGAACACGATCTCCATCTCCGGCTATCACATCCGCGAGGCCGGCTCGACGGCGGTCCAGGAGCTCGCGTTCACGCTCGCCGACGGCATCGGCTACGTGAAGGCCGGAATCGACGCCGGCCTCGACGTCGACACCTTCGCCCCGCGCCTGTCGTTCTTCTTCAACTCGCACAACGACTTCTTCGAGGAGATCGCCAAGATGCGCGCCGCCCGCCGCATCTGGGCCCGCGTGATGCGTGAGCGGTTCGGGGCGAAAAGCCCCCGGTCGTGGATGCTCCGGTTCCACACCCAAACCGCCGGGTGCTCGCTCACGGCGCAGCAGCCCCTCAACAACATCGCGCGCGTGACCGTCCAGGCGCTCGCCGCCGTCCTCGGGGGAACGCAGTCGCTGCACACCGATTCGTTCGACGAGAGTCTCGCGCTCCCGACCGAGCAGGCCGTGACGGTCGCGCTGCGCACGCAGCAGATCCTCGCGGAGGAGTCGGGGATCGTGAACACCGCCGACCCCTTGGGCGGATCGTGGTTCGTCGAGGCGCTGACCGACAAGGTCGAGGCCGAGGCGCTCGACTACATCCGGCGCATCGACGAGATGGGGGGGATCGTGGCCGCGATCGAGCGGGGCTTCCCGCAGAAGGAGATCGCGGACGCATCGTACCGCTACCAGCGCCAGGTCGACTCGGGAGAAAAGACGATCGTCGGCGTGAACAAGTACGTGCAGCGCGACGAGAAACGCCCCGAGATCCTCAAGATCGGCCACGAGGTCGAGCCCGCGCAGCTCCGGAGGCTCGCCGACGTGCGCGCGCGGCGGGACGACGCACGGCTGCGGACGGCGCTGGCCGAGCTTCGGCGCGCCGCCGAGCGCGGGGAGAACACGATGCCGCCGATGCTCGAGGCGGTCCGCGCCTACGGGACCGTTCAGGAAATCAGCGAGAGCCTCGTGCCGGTCTACGGCACCTATCGCGAGGTCTCGATCCTCTAGGAGGGGACGTGTCCGAGGAACGTCGCTTGCGCCTTCTCGTCGGCAAGGTCGGCCTCGACGGGCACGACCGGGGAGCCAAGATCATCGCGCGCGCCTTCCGCGACGCCGGATTCGAGGTCATCTACACGGGCCTGCATCAGACCCCCGAGATGGTCGTGCAGACCGCGATCCAGGAGGACGTGGACGCCGTCTCCCTGTCGATCCTCTCGGGAGCGCACAACTACCTCTTCCCGCGCGTGCTCGAGCTGCTCCGGGAACGCGGGGCCTCGGACGTGGCCGTCTTCGGAGGAGGCATCGTCCCCGACGAGGACATCCCCGGACTGAAGGCGGCCGGCGTCCTCGAGATCTTCACCCCGGGGACCTCCACGGAGGCCGCCGTGGAGTGGGTGAAGGCGAACGTCCGCCCCCGGCGGCTCTGATGCGCCGCACGCTGCTGATCGCCGACGACAGCGTCACGATCCGCAAGGTCGTCGAGATCACCTTCGCCGACTCCGACCTCCGCGTGGAGACGGCCGGTTCGGGGCAGGAGGCGCTCGACAAGATCGCGCGCCTGAGACCCGACCTCGTCCTCGCCGACGTCGTGATGCCCGAGCCCGCGGGATACGAGATCTGCCGCGTCGTGAAGGCCTCCGAGCATCCCGTTCCCGTCGTGCTCCTCGCGGGCACCTTCGAGCCCTTCGACGCCGATCGCGCGGCCGCCTGCGGGGCCGATGCCCATCTCGTGAAGCCCTTCGACACGAAGACCCTCGTCGACGAGGTGGCGCGCCTGCTCGCGCCGCGGGGGATTCCCGCCCCGGTCGTCCTCCCCCTCGCCGAGGAGGAAGACGAGCTCGAGGCCGTGCTCGACGAGATGGCGGGACGGGTGCGCCCGGAGCCCGAGCCGCCGCGAGCGCCCGAGCCGGTCGTCGAGGCGGTGCCGGCGTCCGCCGAGCCGGCGCCCGCGCCCGCCGAGCCGGTTCCCGCGCCCGAGCGCACGCTCACCGACGCCGACGTGGAGGCGATCGCGAGGCTCGTGGTCGCGAAACTCTCCGAACCGATCCTCCGCGAGATCGCGTGGGAGGTCGTCCCGGACCTGGCGGAAGCCATCGTCCGCGAGCGCCTGCGCCAGCTCGAGCGGGACGAACGCGAGGTCCGCTGATCCGATGGCGATCGACAAGGAATTCCGGCCCGAGCAGTTCGAACCCCGTTGGCGCGAGGCGTGGGAGTCCTCCGGGATCTTCCGCGCGGGGCGCGAGGGCGCGGGGGAGCCGTTCTGCATGGTCATCCCTCCCCCCAACGTGACGGGGAACCTCCACGTCGGCCATGTGCTCGTCTACACGCTGCACGACGTCATGGCGCGCTGGCGCCGGATGCAGGGGCGCGACGTGTTGTGGCTCCCCGGCACCGACCACGCGGGGATCGCCACGCAGATGGTGGTCGAACGCGAGCTCGCCAAGGAGGGCAAGGACCGCCTCGGTTTGGGGCGCGAGGCGTTCGTCGCGCGCGTCTGGGAATGGAAGGAGACCTACGCCCGGCGGATCACCGGCGCCTTGCGGGACCTCGGCTCGAGCGTGGACTGGTCCCGCGAGCGGTTCACGATGGACGAAGGGCTCTCGCGCGCCGTGCGCGAGGTCTTCGTCCGACTCTACCGCGAGGGCCTGATCTACCGGGACCGGTACATCGTCAACTGGTGCCCGCGCTGTCACACGGCGATCTCCGACCTCGAGGTCGTGCACGAGCAGAAGAACGGCAAGCTCTGGACGGTGCGGTACCCCGACGCCTCCGGCCGCGGCAAGGGGGTCCAGGTCGCGACGACGAGGCCCGAGACGATGCTCGGGGACGTCGCGATCGCGGTGCATCCGGACGACGAGCGCTACCGGGGTGTGGTCGGCAGACAGGTCTCCCTCCCGCTGACCGGACGCACGATCCCCATCGTGGCGGACGCGTTCGTCGATCCCGCGTTCGGCACGGGGGCGGTGAAGATCACCCCCGCGCACGACCCCAACGACTTCGCCGCGGCCCGGCGGCTCGGCCTCGGGGAGATCGTCGTCATCGATCCGCTCGGCAAGATGACCTCCGAGGCGGGGGAGTTCGCGGGGCTCGACCGGTTCCAGGCGCGCAAACGCGTGCTCCAGAAGCTCGAGGAGCAGGGGCTCCTCGTCGAGACCCGGGACCACGTCCACGCCGTGGGCCACTGCCAGCGCTGCCACACCGTGGTGGAGCCGCTGGTCTCCACGCAGTGGTTCGTGAAGATCGAGCCGCTCGCGCGTCCCGCGATCGAGGCGGTCGAGGCCGGCCGCATCGAGTTCGTGCCCGGCACCTGGTCGAAGACCTACTTCGAGTGGATGCGCAACATCCACGACTGGTGCATCTCGCGCCAGCTCTGGTGGGGACACCGGATCCCCGCCTGGTACTGCGACGCATGCGGCACCGTCGAGGTGAGCGAGGCCGACCTCACGGCCTGCTCCCGCTGCGGCGGAGCCCTCCGCCAGGACGAGGACGTCCTCGACACGTGGTTCTCGTCGGCGCTGTGGCCGTTCTCCACGCTCGGCTGGCCGGGCGCGACGCCCGATCTCGCGCGTTACTACCCGACGAACCTGCTGATCACCGGGTTCGACATCATCTTCTTCTGGGTCGCCCGGATGATCATGATGGGCCTCAAGTTCCAGGAGGAGGTTCCCTTCCGTCAGGTCTACATCCACGGCCTCGTGCGCGACGCGCAGGGCCAGAAGATGGCGAAGACCAAGGGGAACGCGATCGATCCCGCCGAGCTCCAGTCCAAGTACGGCACCGACGCGATGCGCTTCACGATGGCGATCCTCGCGGCCCCCGGGAACGACATCCCCCTCGCCCACGAGCGGATGGAGGGGTACCGCGCCTTCGCGAACAAGCTCTGGAACGCCTGCCGGTTCGTGATGATGAAGGTCGGCGAGGATCCGCCGCGCGAGCGCTGGGATCCGGGCTCGCTCGCGCTCGTCGACCGCTGGATCCTCTCGCGCACGCATGCCGTGACCGCAGAGGTGGACCGCGCCCTCGAGCAGTTCCGCTACGACCACGCCGCCGACGCCCTCTACCACTTCGTCTGGCACGAGTTCTGCGACTGGTACATCGAGCTCGTGAAGCCCGACCTCGCCGACGACGCCGACCCGGCGCGCGTGGCGACCGCCCGCGCGGTGCTGCTCGACGTCCTCGACACGATCCTCCGGCTCCTCCACCCGTTCATGCCGTTCGTGACGGAGGAGCTCTGGCAGAAGTTCCCGCACGAGGGAACGCTCCTCGCCGCGGCGTCCTGGCCGAAGGCGGACCCCGCGCTCGCCGACGCGAAGGCGGAGCGCGACGTCGAGCTGCTCCAGGAGCTCGTCGTGAAGATCCGCAACCTGCGCGCGGAGACGGGGATCGACCCGTCGCGCCGCGTGGAGGTGCGGATGCACGCGACGAGCCCCAGGAACGCGCGCCTGCTCGAGGACCAGGCGCGCCTCGTCGCCACTCTCGTCAAGGCGGGAAAGGTCGAGGTCCTTCCCGAGATTCCTTCGTCCCTCGTCGCCGCCCGGGGGATCGCGCGCGGGATCGAGATCGCGATTCCGCTCGAGGGGCTGCTCGACTTCGATGCCGAGCGCAAGCGGCTCTCGAAGGACCTCGAGAAGATCGTCGCCGACGTCGACGTCCGATCGCGCAAGCTCAACAACGAGTCCTTCCTCGAGCGCGCCCCGGCCGACGTCGTCGAGAAGGAGCGCGCCGCGCACCGGGAGCTGCTCGAGCGGAAGAAGAAGCTCGAGGCGACGCTCGCGGCGCTCGGCGGGCGGTGAGCGCGGGACCGGCCCCCGACCGCGAGGCGGTGCGCCGCGTCGTGCGCGCCGCCCTCGACGAGGACCTCGGCGCCTCCGGCGACCTGACGGGACGTGCGGTCGTCCCCGAGGGGGCGCGGGGCCGCGCCGTCCTCGTGGCCCGGGAGCCGCTGGTCGTGGCCGGCGTCCCCGTCGCCGTCGAGGTCTTCCGCGCGCTCGACCCCGCGGTCGTCGTGGAGGACCGGCGGGAGGACGGAAGCGCCGCCGCGGCGGGGGACGCCCTCCTGGTCGTCTCCGGCCTCGCGCGGGCGCTCCTCGCGGGGGAGCGAACCGCCCTCAACCTGCTCCAGCGCCTGTGCGGCATCGCTTCGGCGGCGCGCGCGGCGGTGGAGGAGGTCGCCGGGACCGGGGCGACGATCCTCGACACGCGGAAGACCGCCCCCGGCCTCCGGATGCTCGACAAATACGCCGTGGCTTGCGGCGGGGCGACCAATCACCGTTACGGGCTCCACGACGCCGTGATGATCAAGGACACGCACCTGGCCATCGCGGGGCCGATCGGGCGGGCCGTGAGGCTCGCTCTCGACGCGGGCGTCCCGCCGCAGGCGATCACGGTGGAGGTGGCGACCCCCGAGGCGATGGAGGAGGCCATCGCCGCCGGAGCGGGACGTGTCCTGCTCGACAACATGGACCTCGCGACGCTGCGGCGCTGCGTGACGCGGGGGAAGGGGCGCGCGGTCCTCGAGGCCTCCGGGGGACTGCGGCCGGGGGCCCTGCGCGAGGTGGCCGAAACCGGGGTCGACTGCCTGAGCGTCGGCGCGCTCACCCATTCGGTGCGGTCCGCGGACCTCGCGATGGATCTGGAGCCGCTGGCGTGATCGACGATCTCGCGTTCGTCTCGCGCGTGATCCGTCTCGAGCGCACCGGCTCCACAAACGACGACCTGCGCCGCCTCGCGGCCGCCGGGGCGCCCGAGGGGACCGTGGTGATCGCGGGTGCGCAAGACGCCGGACGCGGCCGTCTGGGACGGGCGTGGCACAGCGCGCCGGGCCTCGGCTTGTACCTGTCCGTGCTCCTGCGTCCCCGGCGCCCCGTCGCCGAGGCGCCGCGATGGGCGTTGGCGGCCGCGGCGGCGGGGGCGGAGGCCTGCGAGGACCTGGGTGTCCGCGGGGTGGAGGTGAAGTGGCCGAACGACCTCCTCCTCGACGACCGCAAGCTCGCCGGGTTCCTCTCGGAGATGCGCGCGCTCCCGGATGGTTCGACCGAGCTCGTCCTCGGTGCGGGGTTCAACGTCGCCCACCGCGCGGAGGACTTCCCTGCGGAGCTCGGCCCCTTCGCGACCTCGCTGGCCCTCGCGCTCGGCGGGGAGGCCCCGGCGCGCGAGCGCGTCGCCGAGTCGTTCCTGTCCCGGCTCGCGTCGTTCGCACCGGCGCTCGCCGAGGGGCGTTTCGACGAGGTCGCCGCGCGCTGGAGCGCGCGCGCCCCCCGCGCGGCGGGAGCCCGCGTGCGCGTCCGCGACCCGGACGGCGATTACGAGGCGGTGACGCGCGGTCTCGCCCCCGACGGAGCGCTCCGCGTGGAGCGCGACGACGGAACCCGCGCTACCCTGCATTCGGTCGACGTCCTTGTGTCTTGGGAGACGGGGCATGCTGCTGGCGGTGGATGTCGGTAACACCCACACGGTCCTGGGCCTGTTCGACGGCGACGCCCTTCGGGCGGACTGGCGGATCGCCTCGCGCAAGGACGCGACGGCGGACGAGACGGGCATCGTGTGGCGCCAGCTGTTCGCGGCCGTCGGACTCGACCCGTCGGACGTGGACGGGATGATCGTCTCCTCCGTCGTCCCGGATCTCGACCGGATGATCGACGCGGTGGGGCGGCGGTACTTCGGAGCCGAGCCGCTGTTCGTCGCCCCCGGCGTGAAGACGGGGCTTCCGATCCTGTACGACAATCCGCACGAGGTGGGCGCCGACCGGATCGTCAATGCGGTCGCCGCCGTGCGGAAGTACGGCGCGCCGGTGATCGTCCTCGACTTCGGAACCGCCACGACCTTCGACGTGGTGAGCCCTCGCGGCGAGTACCTGGGCGGGGTGATCGCCCCCGGGCTCGGCATCTCGGCGGAGGCGCTGTTCAACCGCGCGGCGCGACTCGCGCGCGTGGAGGTGCGCGAGCCCGCGCGCGTCATCGGCCGCACGACCCAGGAGAGCATCCAGTCGGGGCTCTTCCACGGTTACGTCGGCCTCGTCGAGGGGCTGGTGCGGCGGCTCCGCGCGGAGTTGGGCGTCGAAGCCCCGGTCGTGGCGACCGGGGGCGTGGCGCCGGTCTTCAAGGACGCCCTCGGCTTCCTCGACGCCGTCGACCCGGGACTCACCCTCGAGGGGCTTCGACTGATCTGGGAGAAAAACCGCCGTTGAAGGTGCTGTTCGTCTGCGCCGGGAACATCTGCCGCAGCCCGATGGCCGCGGGGTATCTCCGGCACCGCGCCGCGATGGACGGGCTGAGCCACCTCGTGGTCGAGTCCGCAGGGACGCTCGGGATCGAGGCCGCCCCCGCCGCGGCGAACGCGGTCCGCGTGGCCGCGGAGCACGGCTTCGATCTCACCCGCCACCGGTCGCGCGGGCTGCACGCCCACGAGGTCGCGACCTCCGACCTCGTGATCGCGATGGAGCAGCGCCAGGCCGATCGGATCCGCGACGCGTTCCCGGGGGCCCACGCGACGGTGACGGTGCTGCGTGCCTTCGAGACGGGGCCGGTGCCCCAGGAGGACGCCTCCGACCTGGCCGATCCCGTCGGCGAGGCGCTTCCCGCCTTCCGGGCCTGCTTCAGGACGATCCGTACCTGCGTCGACCATCTCGTGCTCTCGCTCAAGCACGGAGCGTGAACGCCGACCCCGCCCAGGCGGCCCGGTACGCCCGCGCCCTCGAGCGCGCGCTCGCGCAGGCTTCGGGACGCGCGGTCGTGATGTCCCCGCGAGACTTCGCGCTCCTGTCGGGCTGGCTCGCGCGAGGCGTCCCGCTGGCTCTCGTGGTCGAGCAGATCGAGCACCGCAAGGCGAAGGGAAAGGACGTGCGCTCCCTCGCCTCGATCGCGAGCGCGGTCGAGCACCAGTGGAGCGCGGTCGTCGACGGACGGGTCGGAGCGACCCGGTCCTCCGGACCCGCAGGCCCGGCGGCGCCGGCGGCCGATCCGCAAGACGACGCCACCGTGCTGGCCGAGGCCTCCTCCGAGGCCGTCGCGCAGGCCGAGCGCGCCGCGGACGCCGCGCTCGCGCCCTGGCGCGCGAAGATGACGCCCGCTGCCTTCGCGAGCACCCGCCGGAGGGCGATCCTCGATCACCTGCGCGCCCGCCGCTCCTGATAGACTTCCGCCGGTCCCTCCGCCTCGCCCCTCCACGTGAACCCTCGAATCTCGCGGTCCGAGTTCCGCCCACTCGTGGCTCCCGCTGCGGCGCTCGTCGCGGGAGCGATCGTGCCCCCCGACCTCGCGCCCCCCACGCACGCGGCGGCTCTCGCGGTGTTGGCGGCGTGCATGGCGTGGCGTCGCCGTTCCAGAACGTGGGCGTGCGCGGCGGCGGGTGCCGCGGGGCTGCTGGCGGGTTCCTTCGCCTGGACCGCAGCCCTCGATCGCGCCGAGGTCCTGCCGCCCCCGGCGACAGGCGACGACCGCCACCTGGAGGGAACCGTGCGACGGGCGCCGGAGCGTGACCGCGACGGGGACCTCCGCCTCACGATCGACGTCGACGGGCTTCGCGTGGCGCTGCGGGTCGCCCCCGGAAGCGACGCCTCCGCCCGGGAGTCGGTCCTCGCGTTGCGCGCGAGCGACCGGGTGAGGGTCTTCGCGCGCGTCCGGGCACCGCGCACGCGCCAGGCGCGCCTGGAGATGCTCGCGCGCGGGATCGACGCCTCCGCGACGGTGAAGCACCCGCGGCTCGTGGAACGACTCGCGACCGGCTCCGGGGTACGGCGCACCCTCGACCGCGCGCTCGTCGGCCTGAGGCACAGGCTCGACCGGGCGGTCGGGGAGCGGCGCCGCGACCTGCTCGGAGCGATGCTCCTCGGGGACCGGGCCGCCCTCGATCCCGACGACGCCCGGACGCTCCGGGCCGCGGGCCTCTACCACCTCATCGCGATCAGCGGGCTCAACGTGGGGATCGCGGTGTTCGCCGCCCTCGCCGCAGCGCGACGACTCGGAGCCGGACCGCGGCTGCTCGCGCTGGCGGCGGTCGCCGTCCTCCCCGCGTTCGCCGTTCTCGTGGGCGGGGACGCCCCGGTCGTGCGGGCGTGCCTGGCCGCGGCGATCGCGGTCGTCGGGAGGGCGATCGGGCGCGACGGCGATCCGCTGAACACGCTCGCGCTCGCGGCGATGGTTCTCGTCGCATGGGACCCCGCCGGCGCGAGGCACCCGGGCTTCCAGCTCACCTTCGCGGCGACGGCGGGGATCCTCGCCTTCTCCGCGCCGATCGCCCGGAAGCTCCCGTGGACCCCCTGGCTCGCGACGTCCGTCGCCGTCTCGGCGGCGGCGTACGTGACGACCGCGCCGGTCCTCGCCGTCCGATTCGGCACGCTCGCCCCCGTCGCCCTCCTCGCGAATCTCGCCGCCGCACCGATCTGCGCGGCGGTCCTCCTGTTCGGATCGGCGGCGATGCTCGTCCCCGCGGCCGGGTCCCTCGCGGCGGGGAGCGTGGACGCGATGCTGGGGATCGCGAGGGTCGCGGCGGCGGCGCCCTTCGCGTCGATGCGCGTGCCGCCCCCGTCGTGGCTGCTGCTCGGGAGCTACGTCGCGACCCTCGCCGCCGCCGCGCGCCGGGGCCGCCCGGTTCCCGTGGCGACCTTCCTGCTCGTCGCGCTCGCGCTGCACGTGGGCGCTCCGCCCCCTCCCGAGACGCGGCCGACGACCGTCGCCGTCCTCGACGTCGGTCAGGGTCAATCGGTTGCGGTCGTCGGACCCGGCGGGAGGTGCGCGCTCGTCGACGGCGGAGGAAGCTCGGGGGGCCGTTTCGACGCGGGGGCGCGGATCGTCGCGCCGTGGCTTCTCGCCTCCGGATGCCGCCGCCTCGACGCCGTGGTCCTGACGCACGGCCACGACGACCACGCCGGGGGGCTCCCGTCCCTGTTGCGCGAGTTCGACGTCGGCACGTTGTGGCTCCCCGCCGGAGCGTTCGGGGAGGAGGCCGTGCGGGAGGTCGCCTCGATCGCGCGCGAGCGGGGATTCGCGGTGGGGCTCGCGGAGCGCGGCGCGGCGTTCGGTGCCGCCGGCTCGCGCCTGACGATTCTCCACCCCCTCCGCGAGGACGCGCGACTTCCGATCAACGATCGCGGCGCCGCGGTCCGGATCGACACGCCGTCCGGCGGCGCCGCCTTCGTTCCCGGAGACCTCGAGGGCGAGGGCGAGCGCAGGCTGGTGGAGCGCGGCGCCGGCGGCGCGGTCGATCTCCTCGTCGCCTCGCACCACGGCGCCGCGCGCTCGAGCACGGGGGCGTTCCTCGAGGCCCTCGCACCGCGATGGGTCGCGGTTTCCTCGGGGGCGGGGAACCGTTTCGGCCACCCGGCTCCGGCGACGCTCGAGCGGCTGCGCCGGCGCCGCGCCGTCGTCTTCCGCACCGACCGCGAGGGGACCGTGCGATTCGTGGACGGGGAGGGGGGGTTACTCCACGAAGCGGATCGGCACCGGCATGAACGTCAGCGCGAAGATCAGGGCGAGCACGGCGACGATCGCGAGGCGTCCCGTACCGAGCCGCTCGTGTTCGTCGAGCAGGCGCGGGTGACGGTCCCGGAGGAACAACAGGATCGCGAGCCACACCGCGTACGAAGGGAAGCTGCGCGTCGACCACGCCTGCCACGCGACGAGTCCCGACAGGATCGCGAGCGTGGCCCAGGAGACGACGCGGTGCGCCCGGCGGGAGACGGCGTACACCGCGTGCCCCGCGTCGAGCTGGCCGACGGGGAAGAGGTTCATCGACGTGACGAGCATGCCGACCCAGCCGGCCATGTAGACCGGTCCGACCAGGAGGTCGGTGTCGCCGTGGATCGGCAGCGCGAAGCCGATCGACAGCCACGGGTCCCCGAAGAACAACCCGCCCCCGGGGAACGACTCCACGGGGCGCGCTTCCCGGATCCCGAAGAACACCGTCGGGAGCGCCACGAGGAATCCCGCGATGGGGCCGGCGGCGGCGACGTCGAGGAGCGCGCGCCGATGGGGGATGATCCCCCGGATCCGGATCACCGCGCCGAAGGTCCCGATCGGAGGGACGCTCGGGATGAACAGCGGCAACGTCACGGGGATCCTGTAGTAGCGGCAGGCGAGATAGTGGCCGAACTCGTGCGCGGTGAGGATCAGCATCAGGGGGACGGCGTAGGAGAGTCCGTCGGCGAGGACGGCGGGGGAGAACAGATGCGCCGCGCCGAACTTGCCGGCGGCGAGCAGGTCGAGGTTCCCCGCCCAGAACCAGCTCCCCGAGATCAGGGTCGTGAAGCAAGTGACGACGAACAAGAAAACCCGGAGGCGAACGCGCTCCGGCGGGGGAGTCCAGACGTATTCGGGGAGGCCGGAAGCCATCGAACCGCAGTATAGACACCCCGTGATGTCCCACGGAAAGGACGCCGCGGCGACTGCGCCGGAGGACGGTGACGCGGGAACCGCGCGGCATCATGGGCTGGCGGAGCGGTACACGAATTGCAACAGTGTGTCTCGGGATTCCGCCCCGAACCGGAGGCCGCCATGAAGAACTCCATCCCGCGTCGCCTCGCGCTCCTCCTCCTCGGGACCGGCCTCGCACTCGCCCCGTTCGCCGCCGAAGCGGCGGGGAGGGTCGCCACGCGCGGCGGGGGGCACGGTGGGGGTGGCGGTGCCCGGGTCTCCGGCGCCCGAACCACCGCGGCCGCCCCCCGAGCTTCCGGCCAGGCGACGCGGGCCACCGCCCCTCGCGGCGGCAGGCAGACCGCGTCGGGAACGGCCACCTACGGTTATCACTACGGCCACGGCCACGGCGGTTACTACTACCCCGGCTATTACCCTGGTTACGGCTGGTGGGGATACCCCTACTACTACGACGACTTCTGGTGGGGCTACGGCCCGTCGTGGAGCGTCGGATTCAGCGTGGGCTGGCCGTACTGGGGGTACGGCGGTTATTGGGGCGCGCCCTACTACGCTTACCCCTACGTCGAGGCTCCGCCCGCCGAGGGGGTCGGCCCCGCGGGCATCGAGATCGACGTCACCCCCCGCAACGCGCGCGTGATCCTGAACGGGGAGGACGTCGGCCGCGTGAAGGACTACGACGGGCGATGGGACCATCTCCGCGTCGGCGGCGGGCGCCAGGTCCTCGAGATCCGCGCCGACGGATTCAAGACCTTGCGCGTGGTCGTCGACGCGCGCCCCGGGAGCGCCTATCGCCTCGACTACACCCTCGAGAAAGGGGAGGGGATCGACCCGCGCTCGCAGGATCCCGCGACGATGCCGCCCGCGCAGGCGCAGACGGCCGCGCCCGCCGAGCTCGTCGCCCCCAGCGCGCGCCTGGAGAAGGGGTTCCTTCGACTGGCCGTGACCCCCGCGGACGCCGCGATCTACCTCGACGGCGAGTACTTCGCCCGGGGGGACGAAGTGGCGCGCCTTCGCGGGGCGATTCCGCTCGCGATCGGCGAGCACCGGATCGAGGTGGTGCGCCCCGGGTTCGCAAGCCGCGCGGTCGTGGTCCAGGTGGATCGCGGGGCGACCGCGACGGCCTCGGTCGAGTTGTCGCCGGGGCAGTGACGCTCAGGTCAGGTTGCGGAGGTTCTTGCCGGGCTTGAAGCGGATCGTTTTCCCCGGAGGGATCTTCACCTCGCGCCCGGTGCGCGGATTGCGACCGATCCCTTTCTTGCGCGGCTTGACCTGGAAGACCCCGAACCCGCGCAGTTCGATGCGCTCCCCCTGCCGCATCGCCACCTTCATCGCCTCGAAGACCGCTTCCACGGCTTCGATCGCCTTCACCTTGGTGATGGCGGCGTCCTCGGCGACCTTGTTGATGATGTCGGCCTTGATCATCCCGAACTCCCGGCGAGAAGGGCGCCCAGTTTAGGGAGCCTCCGCGGGGCCGTCAAGGGCGATCGAGCCGTAAACCTCACGACGATGGGCACTTAGGGAGCGTGTGTTAGGGTGGCGCGCATGGCGTCACCCCCTCTCGTGGCGATCGTGGGGGCTCCGAACGTGGGGAAGAGCACGCTCTTCAACCGTCTCGTGGGCCACCGCAAGGCCATCGTGACCGACGAGCCGGGCGTGACCCGCGATCGCCTCTACGGGCTCGTCCGAAAGGACCGGGCCCATTTCCGACTCGTCGACACCGGGGGGCTGACTCCCGCGACCGAGGCCCCGTTCGCCCGGGAAATCGAGAAACAGGCCGAAGCCGCCCTCGCCGAGGCGGCGCTGATCCTCTTCGTCGCCGACACCCGCGCGGGGCTCACCTCCGTCGACCGGGAGGTCGCCGGGTGGCTCAGGCGGCGCGGAGCGTCGGTGATCCTCGTCGGCACCAAGGTCGAAAGCCCCGCGGTCGAGCTCGCCGCCGCGGAGCTTCACGAGCTGGGACTGGGGGAGCCCGTCCTCATCTCGGCGGAGCACGGCCTGGGGATCGACGCGCTCCTCGAGGCGATCGGCGCGCGCATCGACACGAGCGAGGTCGAAGTCCCGGAGGCCGAAGCGCCCGAGATCCGTCTCGCGATCGTCGGCAGGCCGAACGTCGGAAAATCCTCGCTGGTGAACCGGATGCTCGGCGAGGAGCGGGTCGTCGTCAGCGACGTTCCGGGAACCACGCGCGACGCGATCGACACCGCCTTCGAGCGCGACGGGCGCCGGTACGTACTCGTCGACACCGCGGGGCTGAGACGGCGCGGCCGCGTGCGCGAGACCGCCGAGACGCTCTCGGTCGTGATCGCGCGCCGCGCGATCGACCGGGCCCACGTCGTGGCGCTCGTGCTCGACGGCACGCAGAGCGTCGCCGCGCAGGACGCACACATCGCCGGCGACGTGCGCGACGCCGGGAAGCCCTTCCTCGTCGTCGTGAACAAGTGGGACGTCGTGGAGGACCGCGAGGCCCGGGCCAAGGCGTGGGAGGCCGAGGTCCGCGATCGCCTGCGTTTCGCGAAGGAAGTCCCCGTGATCTTCGTCAGCGCGCGGACGGGCCAGCGCGTCGGTCGCGTCCTCGAGGAGGTCGACGCCCTTTACGCGGCGGCGGGAATCCGCGTCCCCACGCCGGAGCTGAACCGTTGGCTGCAGCAGGTCGCGGACGACGAGCGGGCCCGCCCCGCGCGAGGCCGCAGCGTGCGTCTTCGCTACGCGACGCAGACCGGCGTGCACCCCCCGCGATTCGTCCTGTTCTGCAACGACGCGCGCTTCGTCCACTTCTCGTTGCGTCGCCACCTCGAGAACAGTCTGCGAGAACGGTTCGGCTTCGGCGCGTCGCCGATCCAGATCACCTTCCGCAGTCGCGAGGGCCGTCCGCGTTGAAGATCCTCCGCCGCGCCGTCCGCATCGCGTGGCAGTCGTGGCGCCACTTCCAGGCGGATCACGCGATGCAGCACGCGGCCGCCGTCGCCTATTACTCGCTGCTCTCCCTCGCGCCGGGGCTGTACCTGTTCTTCCGCGTCCTGAGGGGGCTGTGGCCCGAGACGTCGATCGAGGGAATCGACACGGCCCTCGAGCCGTACCTTCCGGGGGAGGCCGGCGCGGTGCTGCGCAGCCTCACCGGCGATCTGCCCCACGGCAAGGGGTTCGTCGCGATCGCGGTGCCCGGTCTCCTGTGGCTGGCGAGCGCCGCGTTCGGCTCTCTCGAGGTGTCGATCAACGTCGCCTTCGCCACCGCTCCGCGTCGCCGCTACTGGCTTTCGAAGCTCAAGTCCGTCGCCGGCGTCTCCTTCCTCGCGATCGTGCTGATCGTCACCCTGCTCGTGCACGAGGCGATCACGCAGCTGGCCGCCTACGACGGGGCCCTCAAGCCCCCCTTCTCGCTCGCACCGACGGCCGCGTGGGTCTCGTACGTCGTCGTCCTCGTCGTGACCTTCGCGACGTTCGCCGTGCTCTACAAGGCGCTTCCCCGGGGGCGGGTCGAGTGGACGGCCGCCGCGGCGGGCGGGGGAGCGACGCTCCTCCTGTGGGAGGTAGCCCGGCATGTGTGGGGCGGGCTGCTCGCCCATTCCCCGACGTTCGGGATGTTCACCGGGACCCTTGCCGCCGTCGTGGCCTTCCTCCTCTGGATCTTCACCGCGGTCGCGATCACCCTCTACGGCGCGGAGGTCGCCGCGATCCTGAACGGGAATCGGTCCGAAGCGGGGGACCCAACCCGACGGGCCTGAGTTTCGGCCTTTTCTTGACGCTCCCGGAGGCCGGGACTATGTTCGGCGCCGGTCGCGCAACGGGGCGGTTGCCAGGTCGCGCCCGGAAAGGGGTCGCCTTCGATGGTGCTCTTCAACTATTCCACGCGTGAGCTGACCGCGAAGGTCGTCTACTACGGACCCGGGCTCTGCGGGAAGACCACGAACCTCCAGTACATCCACGAGAACCTCCCCGACAACGTGAAGGGGAAGATGCTCTCGCTGGCGACCAAGACCGACCGGACCCTGTTCTTCGACTTCCTGCCCATCGACCTCGGCGAGATCCGCGGGATGAAGACCCGCGTGCAGCTCTACACCGTCCCCGGCCAGGTCTTCTACAACGAGACCCGCAAGCTCGTCCTGAAAGGTGCGGACGGAATCGTCTTCGTCGCCGATTCCCAGGAGACGATGCTCGGGGCCAACGCGGAGTCCTTCAAGAATCTCGAGGAGAACCTGAAGGGGCACGGGATGCGGCTCGCCGACATGCCGCACGTGATCCAATTCAACAAACGCGACCTCCCGCGGCTGAGCCCCATCGAGGACCTCAACGCGGCGATCAACAAGTACAACGCCCCGTTCTACGAGTCGGTCGCCGTGACCGGGATCGGCGTGCAGGACACGCTGAAGGCGATCGTGAAGCTCGTGCTGTTGCACCTGACCCGGAAATACGACCCGAAGGGAGCCCCGGCGCAGGCGCCCTCGCCGGCTCCGACGGCCTCGGTCGTCGTCCCGGCGGCGATGCCCGCCCCTTCGGTCGCCGCCGCCCCCGTCGCCGTTCCGCTGTCGCGCATGGAGACCCCCGCCGCCGCCCCCGTCGCGCGCGCGGTGCCGCCGCCGCCCGATTTCCGCGCCCCCGCGGCCGCGGCGACCGCGGTCGAGGAGGAGACCTCGCTCGGCCGATTCGACGAAGACGAGATCGACGGGATCATGGCCGAAGTCGAGGACGCCTACGACGCGCCGGCGGTGGCGCCGGTCGCCGCAGCCGCGCTCGTCGAGCCGGTCGAGGTCGCTCCGGAGCCCTCCCCGGCGAAAGGCGACGAGGACAGCGTCTGGATGGGCGCCCCCGAGGAGGACTCCTCGCCGTTCGCCGCCCCCGACTCGGTGTTCGGCTCGACGCTGAGCATCGACGAGCTCGCCGATGCGGTCGAAGCGCGGGAGGGCGCAACGCCCGTTCCGGCGCCGGCGCCTCCCCCTGCGGCGGCCCGGTTCGCCGAATTCCCCGAGGAGAGGTTCGAGATCGACCGCGGCTTCGACCCGGAGTGGTCGACGCCGGCCCAACAGGTCGTCGAGCCGGAGCCGCTCCCCGAGCCCGCGTTCGCCGAGTCCACGATGACCGCCGACGTGGCGTCGCTCTTCCGGGAGGAACCGGAAGCCGAGCCCGCGCCGATCGAGGCGGAGCCGGCCCCCGCCCCCGAGGAGACGATCGTCCTGACGGAGGTCGCCGGCCCGTCGGACCTCTTCGACGACCCGAATCTCGAGGTCGCGAACCTCGCCCCGGGAGAGGCCCGGGAGATCGTCGTCCCGGTCGAGCTGGGGGAGGGGACCGCCGCGCGGCGGTTCGCCTTGTCCATCCGGCTGCGCCTCGATCCGGTCGAGCCTCGCTGAACCGACGGGGGCGTTATCCTCTCCTGCGTGCGCAGGCTCCCGACGGCGACCACCCTCCTCCTCCTCGCGACGGCGGCTTCGGCCGCGCCGCTCGACCTCTACGACTGGATGGGCCCCGCCCCGATCGTGGTCGTGGCCGAGGTGGTGACGAGCGACAGCCGCTTCGTGGAGCTGCGCGTCGAGCGCGTCCTGCGCGGGGGACTCGAGCCGGGCTCCGTCATCCAGGTGGACCTGCGCGACGCCAACCGGGACCGAGAGGCCGGAACCGCCGGGCTCGACCTCGAGGACGACCGTCGCTACCTCGTGCTGCTGCAGCCCTCGACCGAGCGCCGGGCGGTGAAGGCGGGGGCGTTCGCCCTGACCCGGGGTACCGCGGGGGCGAGACCGGTCCCGCTCGAGACCGGCGCCGCCCTCGAGACGGCGGCGGTGCGCCTGGCGGAGATCCAGAACCGCAAGGACCTCGACGCGGCATGGAAGGCGATGAGCGGCCTTCTGCTGGATCCGAACCCCTTTCTCTCCGAAACGGCGCTCGACCAGCACCTGAAGTTCCGTCGAGGCGACCCCACCCTGCTGGCCCCCGCGCGCACGCTCCTGTCGAGCCCCGCGCCGGCGGTGCGGTCGCGCGCCGCCGCGCTCGCCGCCCTCGTCCTCGCCCGGGGAGGCGTGCCGGAGGACACGGAGGCGGCGACCGTCGCCGACCTCACCGCGGCGGCCCGGCGCGACCCGGATCCCGCGGTTCGCGAGGCGGCGACGACGGCGCTGGGAGCGTCGGTTCGGGACGAGGTCGTGGAGCTGCTTCGCGCCATCGCCCGGGACGATCCGGATCAGCGCGTCCGCTACGCCGCCGTGCGGGTTCTCTTCGAGCGTTCGGTGCGCGGCGAACGCGCCGATTGACGGGGCGGCGACCGGCTCCCTAATATTCGATCGATGGCGATCAACCCGTTCCAGAACTTCATGGTCCGGTACGGATCCGGCGAGCGGATCTTCACCGAGGGCGACCTCGGCACCACCATGTACATCGTCCAGTCCGGCAAGGTCCGGCTCTTCCGCATGGTGGACGGTGCCAAGCGCGTGCACGGCACCATGGAAAAGGGGGACTTCTTCGGGGAGATGTCGATCCTCGAGGGGCTTCCCCGGACGATCTCCGCGGAAGCGGTCGACGACGCCGAGCTGATCGAGATCAACAGCATCACCTTCGACAAGATGATCAAGGGCAACATCGAGATCGCCATCCGGATGTTGCGCAAACTGTCGATCCGGCTGCGCGACGCGGAGCGGAAGATCGAGCAGCTGCAGTCCGCCGAGTCGCGCGGACCCGCGCCGGGGCGTCCCGCTCCGCCGCAGCACCCGAAGGCCGCGGGAGCGGGCGCCGGAGCCCGCCTCGAGGTCGAGGGGGAGGGGATCGTCTTCCCGCTCACCGGGGACGACACGCTCATCGGACGCTACGACCCGGTGACCGAGCTCAAGCCCGACATCGACCTCACCCAGGTCGATCTCAAGCGCAGCGTCTCGCGGCGTCACGCGCGCGTGCTGCGGGCGGGCGAGGGGTTCGTGCTCACGGAAGAGGTCGGTGCGCTCAACGGCACCTTCGTGAACGGGACGAAGCTCGTCACCGGGCGTCCGCACCCGATCCGCGAGGGGGACAAGCTCGGACTCGGCATGGTGAAGGTCGTCTTCCGGATATGAGGCGCCGTTGACCGCCGCGCTCCTCCTCGCGCTCACCCTGCCGCTTTCGATCGACGTGGCCTGGGGCGACCGAGCGTCGGGAGGTTCCGAGACCCTTCGCGCCGACATCGAGCGGCAGATCGCCTCGGCCGTCGCGGGAGCGGGTTGCTTCACGACCCTCGCGCCCAAGGGCACCGAACGTGCGCCGGTGCGCCTTCAGGTGGCCCTCGACGACTACCGCGAGGAGACGAACTTCGACGACTCCCTCGCGACCTACGCGCAGGCACAGGAGCCCGGCCAGGGGCTGCGCCTCGAGGCGGTTTTCTCGGTGATCGTCAGGCTCCGGATCTTCGCGGGCGATTCCGATGTGCCGTTCCGCGAGAAGAAGTTCCGCGTGCTGCGCGAGATCCGGCCGCGAATCCCGGGCGACGACCCGGTCGCCATCGCCCGCGACGAGGCGATCGAGGCGATCGGGGAGGAGACCGCGCGCGCCGTCTGCAAGGTCGCGGGGCCCAAGCTCGAAGCCGCGGCGGGAGCGCGCTGAGCCGCGCGGGCGTTTGACCCTCCGAGAAGGCGCGTGTTAGATTCCGCGGCTCCGCGGCGTTTGCCGCCTTTTCCCGGGTGCTCGCCATGGCTTCCACTCGCAGGCACCGTGTCCTGTCGGGGATGCGGCCCACCGGCCCCCTGCATCTCGGCCACCTCGTCGGCGCGCTCGACAACTGGGTGCGCCTGCAGGACGAGGCGGAGTGCCATTTCTGCATCGTCGACTGGCACGCGCTGACGACGGACTACGCCGACACGCACGCGATCCGCGGCTACGTGCGCGAGGTCGCCCTCGACTGGCTCGCCGCAGGGATCGACCCCGCCAGGAGCGTCGTGTTCGTGCAGTCCGCGGTGAAAGAGCACGCCGAGCTGCACCTGCTCCTCTCGATGACGACGCCGCTTCCTTGGCTCGAGCGCGTGCCGACCTACAAGGAGCAGCAGGAACAGCTGCGCGAGAGGGACCTGAACACCTACGGCTTCCTCGGTTATCCGCTGCTGCAGGCGGCGGACATCCTCGTCTACCGCGCGGACCGCGTGCCCGTCGGCGAGGACCAGGTCGCCCACCTCGAGCTCAGCCGGGAGATCGCGCGGCGATTCAACCACTTCTACGGGGAGATCTTCCCGGAGCCGCATCCGGTCCTCACACCCGCCTCCCGACTGCCCGGAACCGACGGCCGGAAGATGTCGAAGTCGTACGGCAACGCGGTCTTCCTGAAGGACACGACCACCGAGGTCTCGAAGAAGGTCGACGGCTGGCTCACCGATCCGCAGCGCACGCATCGGCACATCCCGGGGAACCCGGAGGTCTGCCCGGTGTTCGCCACGCACAAGATCTTCTCCACCCCCGAGGTCGTCGCGTGGGCGGATGCCGGATGCCGCAGCGCGGGGATCGGCTGCCGCGACTGCAAGGGGGCCCTCAAGCAGGGGCTCGAGGGGCGGATGGCCCCGCTGCGCGAGCGCCGCGCGGCGCTCGCCGAAGGGACCGCCCTCGACGCGATCCTGAACGACGGCGCCGACCGCGCGCGCGCCGAAGCGTCGGCCACGATGAAGGTGGTTCGTGGCGCGATGGGGCTCGAAGGATGAGCGAGCACGGATCCGGCTCGTCGGGCGAGGGGTTCGACGTCCGCGTCGGGAGCTTCGACGGGCCGCTCGACCTGCTGCTCCACCTCGTGCGCGCCAACGAGGTGGACATCCTCGACATCCCGATCCTCGAGATCACCCGGCAGTATCAGGACTACCTCGACCTCCTGCGCGAGCTGAACCTCGAGATCGCGGGGGAGTACCTCGTGATGGCCGCCACGCTCGTGCACATCAAGTCGCGGATGCTCCTGCCCCCCGACCCGGTCGAAGGCGAGGAAGCGCGCTCCGAGGATCCGCGCGCCGAGCTCGCGCAGCAGCTGCTCGAGTACCAGCGCTACAAGCAGGCCGCCGAGAACCTGCAGGCGATCGACAGCGTGCGAAGCCTGATCTGGACGCGCGACGGCAAGGTCCCCTCCGAGTTCGAGGGGGAAGAGCTGCTCGCCGTGGACCTGATGGACCTGGTCGGGGCGTTCCGCAAGCTCCTCTCGCGCCTGGGGGAGGACGAGCGCCTCCGCCTCGAGCGGGACGACGTGTCCGTCGCCGACAAGATCCAGTGGCTCACCGACCTTTTGGAGGAGCGTCGCTCGGTCGACCTCCTGGAGCTGCTGGCGGGGATGGGCGAGCGCCGCCAGCGCATCGCGACGTTCCTGGCGGTGCTCGAGATGATTCGCCTGCAGATGATCGTCGCCTTCCAGCGCGCGTTGTTCGACGAGATCCGCATCGCGCTGCGAGGAGAACCCGCAAGTGAGTGACGTCGTGGACGTGACGGGGCTGGTCCCCGCG
Source organism: Candidatus Polarisedimenticolaceae bacterium (assembly GCA_036376135.1). Classification (NCBI taxonomy): domain Bacteria; kingdom Pseudomonadati; phylum Acidobacteriota; class Candidatus Polarisedimenticolia; order Candidatus Polarisedimenticolales; family Candidatus Polarisedimenticolaceae; species Candidatus Polarisedimenticolaceae bacterium. Next base: position 65,976 of record DASVAW010000129.1, read on the forward strand.
GTCGAGGCCATCCTGTTCGCGGCGGGGGAGCCCGTCCATCCCAAGGAAATCGCCTCCGCGCTCGAGGGCGCCGACGAGGAGGGCGTCGTCGCCGCCGTGGAGGCGCTCTCACGCCGGTACGAGACGGAGGGCTCCGGGCTGCACGTCGAGCACGTGGCGGGGGCCTACCGGCTCGCCACGAGGCCGGACGTCGGCGCGACGGTCCGGCAGTTCTTTCGCCAGCGCAATCGCACGCGGCTCTCGCCCGCGGCGCTCGAGACCTTGGCGATCGTGGCCTATCGCCAGCCGATCACCTCCCCCGAGATCCAGGCCATCCGCGGCGTCGATCCTTCGGGCGCCCTCAAGAGCCTGGTCGAGCGCAAGCTCCTCCGGATCCTCGGCCGGAAGAAGGTGGTCGGAAACCCGCTCCTGTACGGGACGTCCAGACAGTTCCTCGTCCACTTCGGCCTGAACCGCCTGGAAGACCTCCCGTCGATCGAGGACTTCGACCAGTTCCTCGGCGCCCTCGAAACGGGGGAGTCGTCGCTGTTTCCGGCCGTCGGCCGGATCGAGGCCGAAGGCGACTCCGAGGAGATCGAGCTCCCCGCCGGCGCGGACGGAGAGGAATGAGCGAGCGGCTCCAGAAGTTCCTGGCCCACGCGGGGGTCGCCTCGCGGCGGGCGGGGGAGCGCCTCATCGTCGAGGGCCGGGTCTCGGTGAACGGACACACCGTGCGGGAGCTCGGCACCAAGATCGATCCCGGCCGGGACGTCGTGAAGGTCGACGGGAAACGCGTGGCCGGGCCGCCGACGCGCCCGGTCTATTACCTCCTCAACAAGCCCCGCGGATACGTCACCACCCTGCACGATCCCGAGGGACGCCCCACCGTCAAGGAGCTCCTTCGCGGGGTGAAGCGCCGCGTTTACCCGGTCGGCCGGCTCGATTTCGACAGCGAAGGGCTGCTGCTCCTCACCGACGACGGCGACCTCGCGCACGACCTGATGCATCCGTCCCGCGGGGTGGGGAAGACCTACCTCGCCAAAGTGCGGGGGATTCCCGACGCGGCCGCACTCTCACGACTTCGCGGGGGGGTGCCGCTCGACCGTCGCCCCACGGCTCCGGCCCAGGCCCGAGTCGTACGCCGCGGGGACAACGCGTGGGTGGAGGTGCGGATCGTCGAGGGCCGGAACCGGCAGGTGCGACGCATGCTCGAGGCGGTCGGGCATCCGGTCCTGCGCCTGCGCCGGACGGCCTACGGCCCCCTGACGCTCGGGCGGCTCGCGGCGGGGGAGTTCCGCCTGCTGGAGGAGGCCGAGGTCGAGGCGTTGCGGCGCTCGGCCAAGCCCCAGGCCAAGCCCTCGCTAATCCACTGAAAACGCGCCCGTTCTTGACACTTCGAAAGGGCGTCGGCTAGAGTGCGGCCTTTGTCGGCGGAGATTTCCGACCGGCAGCCCGGCCACGCCGGGTACCAACGGGACCGCGGCTCTCCAGGATCGGAGTCACGGCCCGACCCAGGAGGTACGATCCCTTCATGTCTACCGATCATCACACCGAGGAATCCACGCGTCCCGAGGGCGGCTCGAACCACGACGAGTTCGACGACCTCGACTTCGGCAAGGCTCTCGAGCAATGGGAAGCCGGCCTGAAGTCCCTCAAGGAAGGCGACGTCGTCCAGGGCCGCGTGCTGAAGATCCTCGAGAAGGAAGTCGTCGTCGACATCGGCTTCAAGTCCGAGGGCGTCATCGACATCGACGAGGTCAAGGGGTACGACGGTCAGCTGACCGTGAAGCCCGGCGACAAGGTCGAAGTCCTCCTCGAGAAGCTCGAGAACTCCGACGGCTACGTGGTCCTCTCGAAGGAGAAGGCCGAGAAGATGAAGGTCTGGGACGAGGTCGAGCGCGCCTACGAGACGGGCGAGCCGGTCCTCGGCCGCGTCATCGACCGCATCAAGGGCGGCCTCAAGGTGGACATCGGCGTTCCGGCGTTCCTCCCCGGCTCCCTCGTGGACGTCCGTCCCGTGCGCAACCTCGACGCCCTGCGCGGCCTCGAGTTCAAGATGCGCGTCATCAAGGTCAACAAGCGCCGCGGCAACATCGTCCTCTCGCGCAAGGCCGTGCTCGAGGAGGAGAACGCGGAGAAGAAGAAGAAGACCCTCGAGGACCTCGAGGAGGGCAAGATCCTCCGCGGCACCGTGAAGAACCTCACGGAGTACGGCGCCTTCGTGGACCTCGGCGGCATCGACGGCCTGCTCCACATCACCGACATGGCGTGGGGCCGGATCAACCATCCCTCCGAGAAGTTCCAGATCGGCGACGAGCTCGACGTGATCGTCCTGAAGTTCGACCGCGAGCGCGAGCGCGTCTCGCTCGGCTTCAAGCAGCTGCAGGACGACCCGTGGGAGACCGCGTCGGTCAAGTACCCGCCGCACACCCGCGTGCGCGGCAAGGTCGTGAGCCTCACCGACTACGGCGCCTTCATCGAGGTCGAGGAAGGGGTCGAGGGGCTGATCCACGTCAGCGAGATGTCGTGGACCAAGCGGGTGAAGCACCCTTCGAAGATCCTCAACATCGGCGACTGGGTCGAGTGCGTCGTGCTCGAGATCGACCAGGAGGGCCGCCGCCTCTCCCTCGGCCTGAAGCAGACCGAGCCCAACCCCTGGGATCTCATCGACACGAAGTACCGGGTCGGCGACCAGATCAAGGGCACGGTGCGCAACGTCACGGACTTCGGCGCCTTCGTCGAGGTCGAGGACGGCATCGACGGGCTCGTGCACATCTCCGACATGTCGTGGACCCGGCGCATCAAGCACCCGAGCGAGGTGCTCAAGAAGGGCGACGAGGTCCAGGCGATCATCCTCAAGATCGACTCCGACAACCAGCGGCTGTCGCTGGGGATCAAGCAGCTCCAGCCCAACGTCCTCGAGGACTTCTTCCGCAGCCACGGCGTGGGGGACATCCTCACCGGCAAGATCGTGCGCCTGACGGAGTTCGGGGCCTTCGTGGAGCTGTTCGAGGGCATCGAAGGACTCGTGCACGTCTCCGAGATGTCGCGCGAGCGGGTCGAGAAACCCGAGGACCTCTTCAAGGTCGAGCAGGAAGTCCGGGTCAAGATCATCAAGATGGACCCGCTCGAGAAGAAGATCGGACTCTCGATCAAGGCGGCTCTCGACGAGCCGGACACCGGCTCGCTGCGCGAGTACCAGGAGAGCCAGCAGGACGACGGCAGCGCGACGCTCGGCGATCTCCTGGGCGACAGCATCCGCCGCACCGTCTCGCGGGACGACGCGTAGCGCCGGGAGCCCTCGGGAACGCCGATGACCAAGGCCGACCTCGTCGAAGAGGTGATCCGGGTCTCCGACCTGAGCAAGAAGCAGGCGGAGATCATCGTCAACACCGTGTTCGCCGAGATCGTCGAGGCGCTCCGCCGCGACGACAAGATCGAGCTGCGCGGATTCGGCAGCTTCCGCGTGCGACGGCGCCGCTCCCGCCAGGGGCGCAATCCGAAGACCGGGGATCGCGTGGACGTACCGTCCAAGCGGATTCCGTACTTCAAGCCCGGCAAGGAGCTCAAGGATCTGATCAACGGCGACGACGAGGCGCAGGTCCCGTCGTCGCCGTCCACCGAAGCCTGAGCCGCCGCGTCATGTCCTCCTCCCACGACCGCCGTCCGGCCGGCCGTTACTACATCGAGACCTGGGGCTGCCAGATGAACGTGCTCGACTCCGACAAGATGTCGGGGGCGCTCGAGCACCACGGTTACGTCCGGACCGACGACGCCGCAGAGGCGGACGTCGTGCTCCTCAACACCTGCTCGATCCGGGAGAAGGCCCAGGAAAAGGTCTTCTCGGAGCTCGGCCGGCTGAAGGCCCTGAAGGACCGCCGCCCCGGCATGGTCCTCGGCGTCTGCGGCTGCGTCGCCCAGCAGGAGGGGGAGAGGATCTTCTCGCGCGCGCCCTACGTCGACGTCGTCGTGGGCACGCGCGCGACGAGCTCGCTTCCGATCCTGGTCAATCGCCTGCGCGCGGGCGACGACTCCGCGCGGCACGTGGCCGACGTCGAGATCCGCAACGACTCGATCCACTTCCCCTACGACCGGATCCGTCGCGACGGCGAAGGCCGCGGCCGTGCGTACGTCACGGTCGTCGAAGGCTGCAACCACCGATGCACGTTCTGCATCGTTCCGACCACGCGCGGGCGGGAGGTCTGCCGCGACCTCGACGACGTCGTCGGGGAGGTGAGGCACCTCGCGGCTCGCGGCGTGCACGAGGTCGAGTTCCTCGGCCAGACGGTGAACGCCTATCGCGACGCCGCCGGCAGGAATCTCGGCGATCTGCTGCGGGCGGCGGCCGACGTCGAAGGGATCGGCCGGATCCGGTTCACGACCTCGCATCCGGCCCAGATGACCGAGTCCCTGATGGACGCGATGCGCGACGCGCGGCCGAAGCTCTGCCCCTACCTGCACCTTCCGGTGCAGTCGGGGTCGAGCGCGGTCCTGCGCGCGATGCGCCGGGGCTACGACCGGTCGGGGTACCTCTCGCGGATCGAGGCGCTCCGCCGCCGCATCCCCGAGATGACCTTCGGCACCGACGTCATCGTCGGCTTCCCGACGGAGACCGACGCCGACTTCGAGCAGACGCTCGAGCTCGTGCGCGAGGTGGAGTACGACACCCTCTACTCCTTCGCCTATTCCGCGCGTCCCGGGACGGCCGCGCTCGAGTTCGGAGACGCGGTCCCCGCCGACGTGAAGATGGAGCGACTCCAGCGCCTGCAGGCGGAACAACAGGGGATCCAGGAGCGCCGCATGGCGCGCTGGGTGGGGAGCGTCGTGGAGGTTCTGGTGGACGGGCCCGACGCCAAGCGACCCGGGGTCTGGAGCGGACGCACTCCGGAGGCGCGCGTGGTCAATTTCCGAGGCGAATCGGCTCCCGGGAGGCTCGAAAGGGTCGTCGTGGAACGCGCCTCCCCGTTCGCGTTGTACGGCGTTCCTTCGCTTCCGTCGCCAGCTTGACCCGTCCGATTGGGCGCGTATATATTCCGCCGCGCTTTCTTCGAAATTCGCCGATCGCGGGAGGCCGGATGCCCGTCGAGATGAAGGTCAAAGGGCTGATGATCGATCCGGTGTCCCAGATGCCGATCATCGTCCTCAAGAAGCCCGACGACGAGACGGTGCTCCCCATCTGGGTCGGCCTCTTCGAGGCCAACGCGATCGCGATGCAGCTCGAGAACATCGTTTCGCCGCGGCCGATGACGCACGACCTCATCTGCAGCGTCATCGACGCCCTGCGCGCCACCGTCGATCGCGTCGAAATCACCGACCTGCGCGACAACACCTTCTTCGCGCTGATCCACCTGGATCGGGCGGGGGAGAAGCTCGCGATCGACGCTCGCCCGTCCGATGCGATGGCCCTGGCGCTCCGCGTTCGCGTCCCGATCTTCGTCGCCGAGAGCGTCCTCCAGAAGTCGATTCAGGGGGACGAGGAGAAGGGGGACGAGACGGAGCGGCTGCGTCGCTGGCTCGAGCAGGTCGACCCCGAGGATCTCGGCAAGCCGATGTAGCTCGGCTTTCGCCTTATCTTCGCAATAAAACCTCTTCCCCCCGCCGACATTTTAGTCGTCCCTCGCGTTGACAGGCCGGTAGACCCCGTCTACACTCGCGCCGTTCATCGAGTCCACGACATCTAGTGCCGAAGTCGCGACCCACCGCATTATCGAGGGGTCCGCGTCGACGACCGAGATCCGAAAGGAGGACGATTCGTGCCCGCCATGGTGGTGGCCGTCGCCAACCAGAAGGGCGGCGTGGGCAAGACGACCACGTCGATCAACCTCGCGGCCGCCCTGGCCCAGAAGGGGTTGAAGACCCTCCTGCTGGATCTCGACCCGCAGGGGAATGCGACCCTCTCCTTCGTCGATCCTGGATCGATCCACGGATCGATCTACGAGCTCCTGGTCGACCCCAACGTCACCGCCGAGTCGGTCATCGTCCCGGCCCAGCTACCCAGCTTGGACGTCATCGGTGCACGGATCTCCCTGGCGAAGGCGGAGGTCAAGCTGGTGGGGGAGTTCGACAGCCATTTCCGACTCAAGGACAAGATCGACCCGATCCGGGATCGTTACGATTACATCGTCATCGACACCCCCCCGACGCTCGGCATCCTCACCGTGAACGCGCTCGTCGCGGCCACGCACCTGCTGGTCCCCATCCAGTCCTCCTACTTCGCACTCGAAGGAACCGACGACCTGCTCGAGACCTTCGAGAAGATCCGGGCCCGCCCCAACCCGGCCCTCCAGTTCCTGGGAGTCGTGATCACCCTTCACGACCGCCGAACGGTGTTATCCCGGGACATTCAGAAGCAGATCCGCGAGGTCTTCGGCGAAAAGGTCTTCCGGACGGTGATCTCGAAGAGCGTCCGGCTCGAGGAGAGCCCCGCCTATCGGCAGAGCATCTTCACCTTCGCCCCAACATCCTCCGGTGCCGTGGAGTATTACAGCCTTTCCGAGGAGGTCATCGCCCGTGTCTAAGTTCCGTGGACTCCCGCAAGATCGGAAGATGCGCCACGACAGCCACTTCGTGGAGGAGATCACCTCGACGCGCTCCGAGTCGATCGGCCGCCTGATCGACATCGAGCGAATCGAGCCGAACCCGAACCAGCCCCGGAAGAACTTCGGCGACCTCTCGGAGATGGTGGCTTCCATCAAGGAGAAGGGGATCCTCGAGCCGATCCTCGTACGCATCCACGAGGGGAAGTTCCAGATCATCGCCGGCGAGCGTCGATACCAGGCGGCCAAGATCGCCGGGCTGCGCCACCTCCCGTGCATCGAGGTCGACGTCGACCACCGCGGGATGCTGGAGATCTCGCTCATCGAGAACCTGCAGCGGAAGGACCTGACCCCCTTCGAGGAGGCGGCCGCCATCCAGCGCCTCTGCGACCAGTTCCGGTACACCCACGAGGAGATCGCCCGGAAGCTCGGCAAGTCCCGGACCGTCATCACCGAAGCCCTGAGCCTCAACCGAATGCCGCCCGACGTCCAGGAGAGATGTCGGCGCGCCGACATCGAGAGCAAGTCGATGCTCCTCCAGATCGTCCGCCAGGAGACGGCCGAGCAGATGCACCACCTGATCGACAAGATCACCGGCGAGGGGTACACGCGGGAGGACGCACGGCGATTCAACCGCGAGGAACCCGGAGCGCCCAAGGCGAAACGCTTCGTGTATCGCTACCGCCCGGAGAACGAGAGTTTTCAGGTCCAGCTGACCTTCGAGAAACCGGAAGTCGACCGGGGCGAGCTGATCATGGCGCTGCGCGAGCTGCTCGAACGGCTCCTGCAGGAGGCGCAAACCGAGGGGAACCCCCAGGCCTCCTGAACCACCAAAATGGCCGCCGTTCGGCCCGAGGCGCCCCAATGGTTGACATAATATACCTTATCGGACATTAGGTCAGTGACCAGGACCGGGCGGCTCACCCGCTACCTCCTCGCGGAGCTCTGGACTCCTACCCTGCTATCGATCGCGCTCTGGGTGTCCCTGCTCCTCATGAACCAGTTCTTCCTGCTGGCGCAGATGGGCCTGCAGCAGAACCTCCCCGCGGCGACCCTCGCCCAGCTCCTCCTGCTGAGCCTTCCCAAGTGCCTGCTCCTCGCGATCCCGATGGGAACGCTCCTCGGCTCGCTGATCGGCATCGGGCGCCTCTCCGCCGATCAGGAGATCCTGGCGCTCCAGGGAGCCGGCCTCGGCCCGGCTTATCTCCTGCGGCCCCTGGCTCTCCACGGCCTTGTCTTCACGGCGTTCGCGCTCTCGATGTACTGGGTCGTGCAGCCCGCCTCGGTCCTCAAGATCCGGGAGATCAATGCGGGGATGATCCGGGCGGCGGATCTCGTCAGCGAGATCCGGCCGCGGGTCTTCTTCACCCAGATTCCGGGACTGGTCGTTTTCGTCCAGGAGGTCGATCCGAAGCGACGCGGCGTCCTGGAAGGGGTGTTGCTCTACCAGCACGACGTCGGCGGGGGAAACGAACAGCTGATCGTGGCCCGAAGCGCGACCGTCACCAAGGATGCCAGCCGCCCCTCGGGGGTTCGTGTGGATTTCAGGGACGGCACGATCCACGACTTCAAGGCCGCCGCCCCCGACGTGTACCGTCCGATCCGGTTCGACCGCTACGTCCCACCCGCGATGGCGCCTCCGGACTACCTCCTGGGTTCCTCCGGCAAGATCGGACGCGCCCCCAGCGACATGAGTGCCGGCGAGCTCCTGGCGGAGGTCCGGGCCTCGAGGGACGAGCCGGACCCGATCATCCGACCGATCCGCGAGCGATCGGCACGCCTCGAGGCGAACGCACGACTCGCCCTCCCCTTCGCCTGCCTGTTCTTCTCCCTCCTGGCGGGTCCCTTGGGAATGACCCGCGTGCGAAGCGGCAAGGGAGCCGGGTTCGCGCTGAGCATCGGGATCATCGTCGGCTACTGGCTGATCTACACGACGCTCCAAAAGCAGGCCCTGGAGGGGAGGATTCCGATCGCCCCGGCTCTCTGGGCGGCGAACCTTGCGGTCGCTCTCCTCACCCTGCTCGCGTACTCGGGGATCGGCTTCGTTTCGCGGGGAAGCGTGCGTGCCTGGTCCGCCGTGGTGTGGCGCAGGATCGTCTCGGTGCTCGAGCGGTTCGGCAAGCGCACGCCTTCTCCGGTCGCCGTCGCGTCCACGCAGAGCTGGATCCCCCAGATCGATCGTTACATCGGCGTCGCCTTTCTCCGGCTGTTCGGTCTTTCCCTGGGGTTCTGCTGGCTCGTCGTGCTCCTCTTCGAGATCAAGTCGATCGCGGACTCGCTCCCCGCCAAGTCGACCACGCCCCTCACGCAGCTGGCGGGGTATTTCCTCGCCTTCAGCCCGGGATCGCTCGGTCTCGCGGTCCCCGTCGCGGCACTGATCGGCGCCGTCGTCACCTGCACGGTCTTCGCGCGCACCGGCGAGCTGACGGCGATGCGCGCCACGGGAATGAGCGCCCGTCGCGTCGTCGCCTCGATCGTGGGACTCACGATCGTGCTTTCGATGGCCGCGTACCTCGTCCAGGACCGGATCGCGCCGCAGACCAACCTGCGTGCCCAGGCGCTCAAGGACGAGATCCTCCAGAGATCCCCGCGGACCTACGGCGCGACGCAGGGAGGCCGCTGGATTTTCGGAACGAAGAGTCGCCTCTATCACTACCGGCTCTTCGACCCCGAGTTGCGCCGGTTCCAGGGACTCAGCGTCTACATCGTCGACCTGAACGCGCCCAGCATCTCGTCCCACGCCGTGGCCCCATCCGTCCGGTGGGACGGTCAGGGCTGGCGTACCGACGGAGGGTGGATCCGGACCTTCCCGCCGGGCGGCGGGACCGGCGAGTTCAAACGCTTCGGCGCCGAGACGTCGCTCGACATCGATCCTCCGGAGCACTTCGCCCGTCGGGAGCGGACGATGACCCGGGAGAACGACCTGCCCGAGCAGATGTCCCTCGAGGATCTCGCTCAGCAGATCCGAGCGCTGGAGAACAGCGGTTTCGACACGACGCGCCTGCGCGTCGACTGGCATGTCAAGCTCGCAAGGACCTTGACCCCCCTGGTGATGGTGCTCCTCGGGCTCCCCTTCGCGTTCCGCGTCGGGCGACGAGGCTCGATGTACGGCGTCGGTGTCGCCCTGCTGCTCGTCCTCGCTTACTGGGCGGCATTCGCGATCACCAACGCGCTTGGGCTCGAGGGAGCCTTGCCTCCCCTGATCGCGGCCTGGGCGCCGAACGCGCTGTTCGCGACGCTCGGCGCGTGGATGTTCAGCCTGGTTCGAACCTGAGCCTACATTTCGAGCTTATTTAGCTCTATCTTGATATTCGGTTGATTCGGCTCTAATTCGATTGACTTTCGCCATGCGGCGGCGGCGTCGGCGACTCGCCCTTCCCTCCGGTAGGCCTCCCCGAGGAGGTTCCAGCCCTCGACCAGGCTCGGTGTCTCCCGGGTCAAGAGCTCCAAGGCGATCCGCGCCTCCCCCGCCCTCCCCTTCGCGAGCTCGAACTCCCCTCGGTGCAGGAGGGCCGTCGCCCGCGCCCGGGGATCGCGCGCCGCCCGCGCGAGCTCCGTCCTGGCGGCGGCGTCGTCCCCCCGGCCGCGGTGCACGAGCGCCAGGTTGACCCGCGCGTCCCCGTATTCAGGGTCGAGCGCGAGCGCCTCCTGCAGCCACCGCTCCGCCTCCTCGAGATTCCCACGCGCGATCGCGATCCCGGCAAGGTTGTTCCGCGGGGACGCGTATTTCGGATCGGACTCCGCCGCCCCTCGCCACAGTCGCGCGGCTTCCTCGAGGTCGCCTTGAGCGTATCGAACGCTGGCGAGGTTGTTCTGCACGATCGCGTTTCGCGGGGACTTCTCGAGGGCGCGTTCGTAGAGATCGATCGCCGACGCCAGGTCGCCTCGTTCCTGGTAGGCCAGCGCGAGGTTGTTGTAGGCGCCCATGAAGTAGGGATCGGCCTCGATCGACTCGCGATACCAGCGCTCCGCCGTCGCGCCGTCCCCCCGTCGGCGCGCCAAGTTCCCGAGGTTGTTGCGGGGCTCCGCCGCGGCGAGGGAGAGCTTCGCGGAGCGAAGCCAGGCGGCCTCCGCGCCCCGGGCGTCACCGAGCCGGTCGAGCGCGAGGCCCAGGGCGTTGTACCCCTCCCAGGCCTCCGGCTCGGCCGCGATCACCTCCCGCGCGGCGCGCTCGGAGCCCCGGAAGTCCCGGTCGTCGAGCAGCATCTGGGCGAGCTGGATGCCGGCGGCGCGTCGGGCCTCCGGCGCGGACAACGCGCGCCGAAACGCCTCCGCCGCCTCGGCGTGTCGTCCCTGCAACCGGAGGGAGGAGCCGAGATTCACGAGCAGCATGGGGTGCCCGGGGCTCGCCTCCAGCCCCGCGCGGAACGCCGCCTCCGCCTCCGCGTACCGGCCGTCGTTGAGCAACGCGACGCCCCGGTTGTTCGACTCGGAGAGCGCGGGCGCGGGGCCCCCGCGATCGGCCCCGCCGCCGAGGTACCCCAGGCTCTCGAGCTTCGCCTTCAGGTCCTCCGCCGCCGGATCGGCGATCCCGGCTGCCGTGACCGCGGCCGCGGATGCCGGAGGCTCCACGTCCTCACGAAACGCGACGGGATGGCGTTCGAAGAACGCGGGATCGATCGCCCCGGCGAGAATCCGGCCCGGCCACGACTCCGGGATCGGCTGACCGAACAGCGCGAGGATCGTGGGCGCCACGTCGTAGACGCCCGCCTCCTCGAGCCGCACCCCCGCGCGGATGTCCGGCCCCGAAAGCACGAGGACGCCGAACTTCCGATGCCAGTCCGCTGCGGGACCGTGGCCGATCCTCGAATCCGTGAGACGAGGGCGGGAGGCGTCGGTCACGAAGCCGTGATCGGACAGGACGAGCACGGTCGTTTCCGGGCCGAGCCCCTCGAGCAACCGGCCGAGATGCGCGTCGGCGGTCTCGTAGTACCGGTCCACCACCGAGCCGAAGGCGGTCGCGCGCGCCTCGCTGATCCCGGAGAGTCGCGGCGGCCGGTACGGCATGAAGAGGTGGCCGACCGTGTCCGTTCCCTCGAAGTAGACGATCTCGAGGTCCGGGGGCGCCCCGAGGCGCCGCGCGGCGAGGGCCGCGCCGAGGTAGGTGTCTCCGGATGCGATCAGCGTGCGAAGGCCGTCGAGCAGCTCTCGCTCCGCCGCATCGAACTCCCGTTCCTCGCGCCGAGGCCCGTCGAGGTAGCGCAGCACTTCCGTCCACGGGACGTCCGCGGGCTCGCGAACCAGCGGACGGACCGTCTCCCACAACTCCGGGGGCCAGGTCTTCCCCTCGCCGGTCGCGGCTTCGGGCCGGAAACCGAAGAGCTGGTACGCGACGCGGTCCGAAACGACGTACCCGTTCACGCGCTCCGACGGCCAACTGGCCCACCACGCCGTGACGCCCACGCGGGCGCCGGCGTCCGAAAGCCGGTTCCAGATCGCAGGGACCTTCCGGGACTCGTTGGTCACGGGCTGCCCGGCGCGCGGAGATCCGGCGGGTGCGAGGAAATCGAGGATCCCGTGACGGATCGGCTCGACGCCGGTCGCGACGGAGGTCCAGATCACCGGGGAGATCATCGGGGAGATGGAGAGCAGCCTCGCCCGGGTTCCGTTCTCGACGAGGCGACGGAGGTTCGGGAGCCTTCCCGCCGCGAGCAGCGGATCGACGAGGTCCCAGTCCGCGCCGTCGAGGCCCACGAGGAGAAGCCGGCGGCGGGCGAGCGGAACCGCGGCGTCCGCGGGAACGCGGGGCAGATCGAGCCCTTCCAGGCGAAGGTCCTCGAGTCGCCAGCCCAGCTCCGCGAGCTGCCGGGAGAGCTCCGACCGGAACTCCCGCTCCGCACGGGACGCGTCGCGTCGCGCATCCCGGAGCCGGAGGAGCGGCGTCGCCGCCACGCGCGAGGCCTCCACGAGCGTCGCGTCGGCCCCCGTATCCGGGAGCCGGCGCCAGGCGGAAGGGTCGGGGGCCATCCGGACGCGACCCTTCAGGCCGAAGCGCGCCCCGTCCGGAGCGACGAGCGCGAGAACGTCGCGCCCCGGAAGCTCGCGCTCGGTCCCGGCCAGACGGAGGCGCTGCAGGCGCACGAGGCCCGGCGGGGCCCACGTGAGCCCACGCTCGACCAGACGCGGGAGCCCGGGACCGGCCCCTCTCAGGACGCCGAATTCGACGGAGGGATCGACGCGGCGGACGCCGGCCGCCGCCCAGACGGCGGCAAGCGCCAGGGCGGCGGCGGCGAGGCGGGTCCGTCGCATGGAGCCGGGGCTAGGTGCCTTCGCTCCACGAGGCGAGGTAGTGCTTCTGCTCCGCGGTCAGCTTGTCGATCGAGACGCCGTTGGACTTGAGCTTCAGGCGTGCAACCTCGCGGTCGATCTTGTCCGGCACCGTGATCACGACGCGCCCGAGCTTCGCGTGGTTGCGGACCATGTATTCGGCGCCGAGCGCCTGGTTCGCGAAGCTCATGTCCATCACCGAGGCCGGGTGACCCTCCGCGGCCGCCAGGTTCACGAGGCGGCCGTCGGCGAGCAGATAGATACGGCGGCCGTCCTTGAGCTCGAACTCCTCGACGAACTCCCGCGCCATGCGGCGCTTGCGCGCGAGCTTCCCGAGGGCCGGGATGTCGATCTCGACGTTGAAGTGTCCCGAGTTGCAGACGATGCAGCCGTCCTTCATCTTCGCGAAGTGCTCGCCGCGCAATACGGACTTGTTCCCCGTGACGGTGACGATCACGTCGGCCTCGCGGACCGCCTGCGCCATCGGCCGCACCCGGAAGCCGTCCATGCACGCCTCGATCGCCGGGATCGGATCGATCTCGGTGACGATGACGTTCGCCCCGAGCCCCTGGGCGCGCTTGGCGATGCCCTTGCCGCACCAGCCGTAGCCGGCGACGACCACCGTCGCTCCCGCGAGCAGGACGTTCGTGGCGCGCACGATCCCGTCGATCGTGGACTGCCCCGTCCCGTAGCGGTTGTCGAAGAAGTGCTTGGTCATCGCATCGTTGACCGCCATCACCGGATACTGCAGGACGCCGTCCTTGGCCATCGCCTTGAGGCGGATGACGCCGGTCGTGGTCTCCTCGGTGCCCGCGACGACCGTCCCGAGCATCTCCTTGCGGTCCGTGTGGAGCATGGTCACGAGATCGCAGCCGTCGTCCATGGTCATCGTCGGTTTGGCGTCGATGGCGGCCATGATGTGGCTGTAATAACGCGCGTTGTCCTCGCCCTTCACGGCGTAGGTCGAGATGCCGTATTCCGCGACGAGCGCGGCGGCGACGTCGTCCTGCGTCGACAGCGGGTTCGAGGCGCACAGGTAGATTTCGGCGCCGCCGGCCGCCAGGGTCCGCATCAGGTTCGCCGTCTCGGTCGTCACGTGCAGGCACGCGGCGACGCGCTGGCCGGCGAGGGGCTTCTCCCTGGCGAAGCGCTCGCGGATGCTGCCGAGCACCGGCATGCTGCGGTCCGCCCATTCGATGCGGCGGCGTCCTTCGGCGGCGAGTCCGAGGTCCTTGACGTCATGGGGCACGAAACGGTTCTTCGCGCCCACCACCTTGTTCTTCATGCCTTGACTCCGCGGGAAAGGGCCTCCGCGTGCGTGGTCGTCTCCCAGGTGAACCCTGGCTCGAGACGGCCGAAGTGCCCGTACGCGGCGGTGCGCCGGTAGATGGGCTTGCGGAGGTCGAGATGTTCGATGATGCCCTTGGGGGTGAGCTGGAAGACGTCCCGGACGGCGCGCTCGATCGAGGCTTCCGGGACCTTGCCGGTCCCGAAGGTGTCGACGAGGACCGAGACCGGCTCCGCGACGCCGATGGCGTAGGCGAGCTGGACCTCCGCGCGATCGGCGAGGCCCGCGGCGACGATGTTCTTCGCGACGTGACGCGCCATGTACGACGCCGAGCGGTCGACCTTCGTCGGGTCCTTCCCCGAGAAGGCGCCGCCGCCGTGACGCCCCATGCCGCCGTAGGTGTCGACGATGATCTTGCGGCCGGTGAGCCCCGTGTCGCCGTGCGGCCCGCCGACGACGAAGCGTCCCGTCGGGTTCACGAGGACGCGCGTGCGCGCGTCGAGCAGGTGCGGCGGGATCACGGCCTTGATCACCGTCTCCCGGACCGCTTCCTCGATCTGCGCGTTGGTCGCCGACGGCGCGTGTTGCGTGGAGACCACGACGGTGTCCACGCGGATCGGGGCGGGCCCGTCGTATTCGATCGTGACCTGCGACTTTCCGTCGGGGCGGAAGAACTCCACCAGGCCGCGCTTCCGGCACTCGGCCAGGCGCTGGGTCAGCCGGTGCGCGAGCATGATCGGCATGGGCATCAGCTCGTCGGTCTCGCGGCAGGCGTAGCCGAACATCATCCCCTGGTCGCCGGCGCCCCCGGTGTCGACGCCCATCGCGATGTCGCGGGACTGCTCGTCGATCGCCGACAGGACGGAGCAGCTGCGGGCGTCCAGCCCGAAGGCGGCGTCCGTGTAGCCGATCTCCTCGATCGTGCGGCGCGCGACCTTCGGAAGGTCGACGTAGGTGGTCGTGGAGATCTCGCCGGCGATGAGGCAGAGCCCCGTCGTGAGCAGGCTCTCGCACGCCACCCGCCCGAGAGGATCCGGATCGAGGATGGCGTCGAGGACGGCGTCGGAGATCTGGTCCGCGACCTTGTCGGGGTGCCCCTCGGTAACGGATTCGGACGAGAACAGATGGCGGCCCTGGACCGGCATGCCGGCTCCTTTCGTCGATAAAAGGCGGGGGATGGTATCACCCGGCCGAAAGCCGCCTCAACGCCCCATGACACGGGCCCGGTAGCGCAGCCGGCCCGGCCCCAGGACCTCTTCCACCGCCGCGATCAGCCGCGTCGAGGGGCCGACGCGCATGGAAGGCTCCGCGCGGGCGACCATCCGGAACCGCCCCGGCCGCACGAGCTCGAGATAGACCGGCAGCTCCCCGGGGCTCCCCTCGAGCGCCTTCCTCAGGCGCCGGATCGTCCCGTCGTCGAGATCCCCGTC
Source organism: Candidatus Polarisedimenticolaceae bacterium (assembly GCA_036376135.1). Lineage (NCBI taxonomy): Bacteria > Pseudomonadati > Acidobacteriota > Candidatus Polarisedimenticolia > Candidatus Polarisedimenticolales > Candidatus Polarisedimenticolaceae > Candidatus Polarisedimenticolaceae bacterium. The sequence continues at coordinate 81,476 of DASVAW010000129.1, forward strand.
CTCGAGGCGCACCTGGACCGCCTGGGCCTTCTTTTCCCGCGCGTCGTCGAGAACCATGACGTCGTCCGCCGTCAGCCGGACGCGCCCGTCCTCGTTCTCCGCCCGCCCCGTGACGAGAAGCGCCCGGCCGTTCTCGAGGAGCGTCTGCGACGCCTCGAACGTCTTGGGGAAAACGAGGGTCTCGACGTGGCCGTCGAGGTCCTCGAGCTGCAGGGAGGCCCACCACTGCCCCTTCTTCGATTTCCGTTTGCGCAGGTCGGTCACGATCCCGCCGACCGCGACCTCCCCTCCCGACGGCGCGTCGCGGAGGGTCGCCGTCGTGTGGGTCGCGAAGTCCTGGAGCAGGTCCTTGAAGCTCTCCAGCGGGTGGCCCGTCACGTAGAAGCCGAGGGTCGCCTTCTCGTTGGCCAGGCGGGTCGCGTCGTCCCAGTCGGGAAGGTCCGGAAGCGCGGGAGGCGGCGCTTCCGGGGAGGATCCCGATCCGCCGAACAGACTCGCCTGCCCGGACTCGCGATCGTCCCGCCGCTTCGCCCCCCAGTCCATCGCGCCGTCGATCGCCGCGGCGAGCGCGCTGCGTTTCCCTCCGAGCGAGTCCATCGCCCCCGACTGCACGAGCGCCTCGAGGACGCGTTTGTTGACCGCGCGAAGGTCGATCTCCCCGCACAGCTCGTGCAGGGACCGGAATCTCCCGAGCCGCCCCCTCGCGTCGAGGATCGTGGCGATCGCACCCTCCCCCACGTTCTTGATCGCCGACAGGCCGAAACGGACCTTGTCGCCCTCCACGGAGAAGTCGAGGTCGGAGGCGTTCACGTCGGGGGGCAGGACTTCGATCCCCATCTCCCGGCACTCCGCCACGTAGTGCACGAGCTTGTCCGTGTTCCCCTTTTCCGTGGTCAACAGCGCCGCCATGAAGTGCACGGGGTGGTGCGCCTTGAGCCAGGCCGTCCGGTAGGCGACGAGCGCGTACGCGGCCGAGTGCGACTTGTTGAAGCCGTACCCGGCGAAGAACTCCATGAGATCGAAGACCTTCCCGGCGTCGCCCCCCTTGACGCCCTGCCGCACCGCGCGATCGACGAACTTCTCGCGCTCGGCGGCCATGACCTCCTTCTTCTTCTTGCCCATCGCGCGCCGCAGGATGTCGGCCTCGCCGAGGGAGTAGCCGCCCATGCGCGAGGCGATCTGCATCACCTGCTCCTGGTAGACGATGACGCCGTACGTCTCCTGGAGCGATTCCTCCAGCCACGGGTGCGGGTATTCGACCTTGATCTTCCCGTGGCGCCGCTTGATGAAGTCGTCGATCAGGCCGCCGCCGATCGGCCCCGGCCGGTACAACGCGTTCAGCGCGATCAGGTCCTCGAAGCGGTCCGGCTTGAGGCGGCGGAGGATGTTGCGCATCCCCTCCGATTCGAACTGGAAGAGGCCGGCGGTGCGCGCATGGCCGAACAGCTCGTAGACCTTCGGATCGTCGATCGGAAGATGGTCCATGTCCGGGCGGCTCCCCGTCGCCCGCTCGATCGACGCGACCGCGTCGTCGATGAGGGTCAGGGTCTTCAGCCCGAGGAAGTCCATCTTGATGAGCCCGATCTCCTCGAGGTCGGACATCGAGAACTGCGTGGTGATCGCGTCGTCCTGCCCCTTGTACAGCGGCGCGAACTCCACGATCGGCTTGGGCGCGATGACGACTCCCGCCGCGTGGGTGGAGGCGTGGCGCACGAGCCCCTCGAGGCGCTGGGCGACGTCGAGGAGCTGGCGCACCTGGGCGTCCTGGTCGTAGGCCTGCTTGAGCTGCGGGACCTCGGCCATCGCCTTCTCGATCGTGACCTCCTGTCCGGGCTGCTGCGGCACGAGCTTGGCGATCCGGTCGACCTCCGCGTAGGGGATCTCGAGTCCCCGCCCTGCGTCGCGGATGACCGCCCGCGCCGCCATCGTCCCGAAGGTGATGATCTGCGCGACGTTGGGGCGGCCGTATTTCCCGGTGACGTAGTCGATGACCCGCTCCCGCTTGCGGAAGCAGAAGTCGATGTCGATGTCGGGCATCGAGATGCGCTCGGGATTCAGGAAACGCTCGAAGAGCAGGTCGAACTGCATGGGATCGATGTCGGTGATCTTCATGCAGTACGCGACGAGCGACCCCGCCGCCGATCCGCGGCCCGGGCCGACCGGAATGCCGCTCTCGCGCGCGAAGCGGATGAAGTCCCAGACGATGAGGAAGTACCCCGCGAAGCCCATGTCGCGGATCATCCGCAGCTCGCGGTCGAGGCGTTCCCGGTAGTCGCGCGGCTCGTGGCGCAGCCGCCCCGCCGACGCCTCGGCCCGCCACATCGCCTCCCGTTCGGCGAACCCGTCCCGGGCGATCTTCTCGAAGTACCCGTCGATGTCGTATCCCGGGGGGACGGGGAAATCCGGGAGCTGGTATTGCCGCTTCTCGAAGGCGAAGTCGCACCGCTCGGCGACGGCGAGGGTGTTCTCGATCGCCTCGGGGGCCCAGGCGAACAACTCGCGCATCTCGGCGCCCGACTTCAGGTAGTGCTGCGGCGAATAACGGATGCGGTCGCCGGAGTGGACCGTCTTTCCGGTCTGGATGCACACGAGCACGTCGTGCGCGAAGTGGTCGTCCGGGAGGAGGTAGTGGCAGTCGTTGGTCGCGACGAGCGGGATGCCGAGCTCCGCGGCGAGCCGTTTCGCGCCGTCGTTGACCTTGCGCTGCTCCACGAGGCCGTGATCCTGCAGCTCGAGCCAGTACCTTCCCTCGCCGAACAGATCGCGGAACTCCCCCGCGACCCGCCGCGCCTCGTCGATCCGGTCCTGCCGGAGGAGCGTGGGCACCTCGCCCGCCAGGCACGCCGACAGGCACACGAGCCCCTCGCGGTGCGAGGCCAGCAGCTCCTTGTCGATGCGCGGCCGGTAGTAGAACCCCTCGAGGAACCCCGCGCTCGCGAGCTTCACGAGGTTCTTGTATCCGGCGTACGACTCCGCGAGCAGGATCAGGTGGTGATACGGCTTCTGGCGCGGCGCCCCCGCCGCGACCCCCTTCTCGTGGCGCGACCCCGGGGCGACGTACGCCTCGATCCCGAGGATCGGGCGGATCCCCGCGGCGCGCGCCTCACGCGCGAACTCGAGCACGCCGAACAGATTGCCGTGATCGGTGATCGCGAGCGCCGACTGCCCGTCGTCGGCCGCACGCCTGCACATCTCGTCGAGGCGTTGCGCCCCGTCGAGCATGGAATAGGTCGTGTGGTTGTGCAGGTGGACGAAGCCGGGTCCGGTCATGACGGCGGGATGCTATCACTCCCACTCGATCGTCCCCGGCGGCTTCGAGGTCACGTCGTACACGACCCGGTTCACCCCGCGGACCTCGTTGACGATCCGGCTCGACGCCCGCGCGAGCACGTCGTAGGGAAGCCGCGACCAGTCCGCGGTCATGAAGTCGGCCGTTTCGACCGCGCGCAGCGCGACGACGTTCTCGTACGTGCGCCCGTCCCCCATCACGCCCACGCTCTTCACCGGGAGCAACACGGCGAACGCCTGCGAGGTCCTGGCGTACCAACCGGAGAGGTGAAGCTCCTCGAGGAAGATCGCGTCGGCTTCCTGCAGGACCGCGACGCGCTCGGCGGTGACCTCCCCGAGCACGCGCACCGCGAGCCCCGGCCCGGGGAAGGGGTGGCGCGAGACGAAGCCGGCGTCGAGCCCGAGCTCCGTTCCCAGGCGCCGGACCTCGTCCTTGAAGAGGTCGCGCAGCGGCTCGACGAGCTTGAGGTGCATCCGCTCCGGCAGCCCCCCGACGTTGTGGTGGGTCTTGATCGTCGCCGACGGCCCGAAGACCTCCGCCGACTCGATCCGATCGGGGTAGATCGTCCCCTGGGCGAGGAACTCGGCCCCGTCGACCGCCTTGGCCTGCTCCTCGAACACCTCGATGAACGTGGCGCCGATGATCTTCCGCTTGCGCTCGGGGTCCGCCACGCCGGCCAGACGCGAGAGGAACCGGTCGGCCTCGTCGGCGTAACGCACCTCGAGGCGGTAGCGCTCGCGGAAGGCGGAGAGCACCTCCGCGGCCTCGCCCTTCCGGAGGACCCCGTTGTTCACGAAGATGCACGTCAGCCGGTCCCCGATCGCGCGGTGGAGCAGGAGCGCCATCACCGCCGAGTCGACGCCCCCCGACAGCGCGCAGATCACGCGTTTGTCCCCGACGGTGCGCCGGACCTCCGCGATCGCCTCCTCCACGAACGAGGCGATCGTCCAGTCGCCCCGGCAGCCGCACGCGTCGAACAGGAAGTTCCGCAGCACCGTGCGTCCGTGCTCGGTGTGCACGACCTCCGGGTGGAACTGCACGCCGTACAGGCCGCGATCGCGATCCTCGACGGCGGCCATCGGCGCGTTGTGCGACGAGGCGATCCTGCGGAAGCCGGGAGCCGGCGCCTCGACGTGGTCGCCGTGGCTGGCCCAGACCTTCTCGACCGGCCCAAGCCCCTTCAGCAGGAGCGAATCCGCCGAGAGGACCTCCACGGTCGCCGGGCCGAACTCCCGGCCCGACGCGGGGGTCACGCGCCCCCCGAGCTTGAACATCATCAGCTGCATGCCGTAGCAGATCCCGAGCGTGGGGACCCCCGACAGCAGCGTCTCCTTCTCGACGTGCGGCGCGCCGTGGGCGTAGACGGAGTCGGGCCCGCCCGAGAGGATCACCCCGCGGGGCCGCCGCTCGGCGATCGCGCGCGGCGCGGCGTGGAACGGCAGGACCTCGCAGTAGACGCCGAGCTCGCGCACGCGGCGCGCGATCAGCTGGGTGTACTGCGAGCCGAAATCGAAGATCAGGACGGTCTCGTGGCTGCGGCTCATCGGGGCTTCCTTCCGGGATCGTCCGAGGCGGTTTCGTGGATCAGGCGCTCGACGGCGGCGTACGGCGGCGCCTGGCGGCTTTTCAGCGTCCGGTCCGCGGCGAGCAGGCGCGAAGGGAGGGCGCGCGCGTCGGAGGCCGGCCAGCGCCGGAGCGCCGCGCGCAACGCCTCCTTCCACGCCCAGGCCCGCGCGGCGCCCACGATCGCGTCGAACGGCGCCCCTCTCGCCTCGAGCCCCTTGGCCGACACGAGCGAACGCGCCCGCCAGGCGAGGCCGCCGACGATCTTGATCGCCTCCTGACCCATCGACTCGTAGCGGCGGGCGTCGGCGAGCGCGCGGGCGGTGTCGCGGGAGACCAGATGATCCCCGAGCTCCCATCCGGTCGCCGACTCCGACGCCGACACGATCTCGGCGACCTGCGCTTCGGTCAAAGGCGCCGTCGCGCCCGGAAACGCGTCGCGCAGCTGGTCCAGCGCCGCGCGGGCGCGAAGGAGGTCCCCTTCGCTCCCCGCGGCTACCCACGCCGCGGCGCGCGCGTCGAGCCGCAGGCCGCGCTCGCGTGCGAGCGCGGAGAGGACCTCGAGGAACTCCCGCGCCTCGGCCTCTCCCTCGGGAGGACGGAACTCGAGCAGGCGTCCGGAGCACACCGCCTGGTGGAGCTTGCGTTTGCGGTCGAGGCGCGACGCGCGGATCAGGATCCAGCTCGCGTCCGGCGGATCGGCGGCGTACCGGAGGAGCGGCTCCGGATCGCCGTCGAGGACCGCGACGTCGCGCAACACGACGATCCTCGAGGAGGCGAACATCCCCCGGGACGCCGCCCGGTCGACGAGCTCGGCCGGCGAGAGCCGGCCGTCGCGCAGGACGGTGTACGCGAACGGGTCGTCGCGGTCGGGGGCCAGCGCGCCGACGATCGCCTCGAACGCGAGATCGAGATGGTAGAGATCCGCTCCGGTGAGCGTCGTGAGTCCCGCGGGCCATCCCTTCTCGGCCTCGCGCGCCGCCGAGGCGGCGACGACCCGGCCCCAGGGCCCTTCGGCGCGCGAGCGCGCCATCAGAACCCCTCGAAGATCGAGGCGACCAGCGCCCCGGCGGCCCCCCGCGCCAGCTCGTCGAGGGCGAGCGTCTCGCGATCGAAGAAGCTCGCCTCGTTCTCGTCCACGTCGTATTGCTCGCGGAAGACGAGCCCGTCCTGGCTCCACATCGGGTTCCCCGAGCGGACGTCGCGCAGGGTGGCGCGCAGGCGCACGACCGTCTCGACGCGGGTCGCGCGACCCTGGTCGTTGAACTGCACCGGGCTCGTCTCGAAGCCGATGACCGCCCCCTCGAGCAGGGCGTCGGCGGTGTCGCGATCGGTGACCACGTCGTACCCGCCGCGCTTGCTCAGCTCGCGCGCGACCTCCTCGGTCACCCGCTGCTCGATCTCCGGGCGCTTGGTCTGATTCTCGAAGGGGATGACCGCGACGACCTTGAGCGAAGCCGGGATCGAGGGATTGGCGTTCGCGCCGGCGAGTCGGTACCCGCACGACGTCGCCGTCGCCGCGAAGGCGACGAGCGCGGCGCATGCGGCGATCCGCCTCACGGGCCCGGCGCTCCGTGCGCGCGGAGGATCGCGTCGAGCACGCCGTTGATGAACGAGGCCGACTGTTCGCTTCCGAACCGCCGGGCGACTTCCACCGCCTCGTCGATCACGACCGGCGGCGGGGTCTCGGGGTCGAACAGCAGCTCCCACACCGCCACGCGCAGGACGTTGCGGTCGACGACCGCCATCCGCTCGAGCCGCCAGTTCCGCGCCTGCTCGGCGATCGCGCGGTCCAGACGGGGGCGCTCCCGGACGACGCCGTTCACCAGGCGCTCCGCGAAGGCGCGTGTGGACGCGTCCGCCTCGATCTGCCCTTCCCAGAAATGCTCGAAGACCTGCGCGGGCGTGTCGCCCGCGAGGTCGATCTGGACCAGCATCTGGAGCGCGTTCTCCCGAGCGCGCCGGCGTCCGCCCAATCGCCGCTCCTCGCTCAGCCGAGGCGGCGCAGCAGGTCCACCATCTCGATGGCCGCCAGCGCCGCGTCCCAGCCCTTGTTGCCGGCCTTGCCGCCGGCGCGGTCCATCGCCTGTTCCAGCGTGTCGGTGGTCAGGACGCCGAAGATCACGGGTTTTCCGGTCTGCTGCGCCGCCTGGGCGAGCCCCTTCGAAACCTCCGCCGCGAGCACGTCGAAATGCGGCGTCTCCCCCCGCACGAGCGCCCCGAGCGCCACCACCGCGTCGAACGCGCCCGAGGCCGCGAGCCGCTGGGCCGCGAGCGGGATCTCCCAGGACCCGGGAACGCGCACCACGCGGCAATCCTCCGCCTTCGCCCCGTGGCGCTCGAGGCAGTCTTCCGCCGCGGCGAGCAGGCGGACGGAAACGAGGTCGTTCCAGCGCGACACGACGAGCGCGACGCGCATCCCTTGGGCGTCGAGCCGGCCTTCGACGGTGGGGAAGTGGTGGGACATCGGTGGCCTCCGACACGGGAGAAGGGCCGAGTATAGGGGATCGCGGCGTCAGTCCGCGAGGGGGCCGAAACGCGTGAGGTCCTGGAAGGCGCGGAACCGGTCCCGGATCTCCTCCGGTCCGAGTCGCCGGATCCGGTCGAGGGAGAACGCCTCGACCTGGTAGGAGGCGAGGACCGACCCGAGCACGGCCGCCCGGCGCCAGTCGCGCTCCCCCCGATCGATCCGCTCCGCGATCGCTCCGAGGAAACCGCCGGCGAACGCGTCCCCCGCCCCGGTCGGGTCGACCACCCGCCGGAGCGGGAAGGCCGGCAGCGCGAAGACCGCGTCCCCCTCGAACACGAGCACCCCGTGTTCCCCGCGCTTCACCACGACCACCGAGGGCCCGAGCGCCCGCGCCGCCTCCGCGGCCTCGACGAGGTTGAAACGGCCCGTGAGCTGACGGATCTCCCCGTCGTTGACGAGCAGCAGGTCCACGCGCGAGAGCAGGCGTCGCAGCGACTCCGGCTTCCCCTCGATCCAGAAGTTCATCGTGTCGGCGGCGACGAGGGCCGGACGCGAGACCTGGTCGAGGACCCGCGCCTGCAGGTCCGGATCGACGTTGGCCAGGAAGACGACCGGGGTCGAGCGCCACGCCTCGGGGACGACCGGGTCGAAGTCGGCGAGCACGTTCAGCTGCGTCTCGAGCGTCGTCCGGTCGTTGAGGTTGTCGTGGTAGACGCCGCTCCAGAAGAAGGTCTTCCCCGCCTGCCGCTTCAACCCGGCGAGGTCCACGCCGCGCTCGCGGAACGGGACCAGGTGCTCGTCGCCGAAGTCCTCGCCGACCACGGCGATCAGACGGACCGGCGCGAAATAGGAGGCCGCGACGGCGAAGTGGGCCGCCGATCCGCCGAGGATCCGCTCGGCCGCGCCGAACGGCGTCCGCACCGAATCGAACGCCACCGTTCCCGCCACCAGGATCGCCATCGGGTCACTCCTTGCCGAGATACTTGTCGAGGATCGCGGCCAGACGCGCGCGCGCCGCGGCCGGAATCGCCGCCGGGGGGGTGATCAACGCGAACCGGAGCGCGTCCACGCAGCCGCACGACCGCTCCGCGGGGAGCGCGGCGACCGCGAGGCGGAGGGTCCGCTCCGCGACCTCCGCGTTGGCGCGCAGGTTCCCGAGGAGCGCCTCGACCGAGACGTCCTCCTCCTCCTCGTGCCAGCAGTCGTAATCGGTGACGAGCGCCAGCGTGGCGTAGCAGATCTCCGCCTCCCGGGCGAGCTTGGCCTCCTGCAGGTTCGTCATCCCGATGACGTCCACCCCCCAGGTCCGATACAGGCGCGACTCCGCGCGGGTGGAGAAGGCCGGCCCTTCCATGCACAGGTAGGTGCCGCCGTCGTGCGCGGTCGCCCCGGCGGCGCGCGCGGCGTCGCGCAGCACCCGGCGGGTCGGCTCGCAGATCGGGTCGGCGAAGGTGACGTGGGCCGCGACGCCGTCCCCGAAGAAGGTCGAGATCCTCCCGCGGGTGCGGTCGATGAACTGATCGGGCAGCAGGACGTCGCGGGGATGGACGTCCTCGCGCATCGAGCCGACGGCGGACGCGGAGAGGATCCGCGTCACGCCGAGCATCTTCAGCGCGTAGAGGTTCGCCCGGAAGTTGATCTCGCCGGGGAGGATGCGGTGCTCGCGGCCGTGCCGCGCCAGGAAGGCGACGTCGCGTCCCTCCAGACTCCCGACCACCAGGGCGTCCGACGGATCGCCGAACGGCGTCGTGAGGTGAACCTCGCGGGGGTCCTCGAGCCCCGACATCCGGTACAGCCCGCTCCCCCCGAGGATCCCGACCTCCGCCCGGGGCGCCCCGCTCACCGGCTCTCCTCGGCCGCCCGAGCGAGGGCCGCGGGGTCGGTGACGCGCCTCCCCTGCCCGCTCCCGCGGGCGATCGACGCCGCGGGGGGCGCGTCCGGCTTTCCGTTCCGGACGACGACCCACGCGGGGCGGAGGTTGAGCGCCGCGCGGCGGAGCGCGCGGGTCGCCGGATCGGAGGGATCGCCGTCGATCGTCACGACGAGCGGATCGCGACCGAGCTCCTCCAGGGCGACTCCGACGTCGATCCCCCGGGTGTAATACGCCGACGGGTCCCGCCCGAACGCCCCCACGAGCCCGGAGGCGCGCGGGCGCCAGACGTCGCCGCGCCCGTGGATCGCCAGGCGCGTCATCGTCCGCGCGAGCAGGACGTTGTCGGGCATCGGCCACCGCGGGCTCGACAGCAGTCCCGCGGTCGGCTCGATCGGCAGGAAGTCGCGCGCGGCGACCTCCGATCCCTGGAACATGTTCGCGGTGACGAACTCCGCGAGGCTCGCCGCGGCGTCGAGATAACGGACGTCCCCGGTGGACTCGTACGCGTCGACGAGGCCGAACGCGCAGTCCGCCTGCGACACGAGGAAACGGTGCTGCTCGGGATTGGGCTCGACCACGTGGCCCACGCCCCGTCCCGCGGCGTAAGCCTTGGCGAGAACCAGCTCGACGGCCTCGCGTCCCGCCTTCTCCAGCGCGGGGTCGCCGAGCAGCGCCCCCGCGCGCAGCAGCGCCGCGCCGGCGAGCGCGTTCGGGCCCGAAAGGACCAGGGGATCGACCTGGAGGGTCCCGTTCTCGTCCGGGAACGCCGCGTTGCGGAACCCGCCGCCGGAGGGACGCGCCAGGCGCTGCGTCAGGAACCGGGCGATCCCCTCGACCGCGCCGCGCAGCTCGGGGGACGGCTCGCGGCGGAGCGCGAAGACGAGGTCGCGCAGCAGCTCCGCGTTCCCCGTCAGCATCTTCTCCCGCTGGATCTCTCCCCAGTCGGGGGCGGCCGCGAGGCGACGCACGCCTCCCTCGGCGTCGTCCCACATCGGGGACGCGACGAGCTGGACCAGGGTGCGCCGCGCGATCGGCGCGAGGTCCGCGCGACCGCGGTCGTCCCGGAGCGAGGCGTATTCCGCGAGCCACGGCAGGACGTATTTGGGCGCGGCTCCGAAACCTCCGAGCCGTGCGTCGGCGTTTCCGACGAGCCACCGCGCGAGCGAGTCGGACGCCGACGGCTCCAGAGCGGCCGCCTCGGGGGGGTCGACCCGCAGACGGTCCTTGTAGATGTCCGCGACGCCGCCGAGCAGCCCCGCCCACTTCTCGAAGTAGATGCGCCCCTCGGAGAGGAGCAGGCGCGTGTTCTCGGGGGAGGTGTAGCCGAAGTTGATCGGCAATGCGACCTTCTGCGGGTTGTTCTGCGTGAGCATCGGCATGCCGTTGGAGAGCAGGAGGGAGATCACCGGCCACGAGCCGGTCTGGTAACGCTCCCTCACGTCGGGGCGGCGGTCGGCCGAGACGACGACGGTGATGTATTTGGCGTTGAGCTCGCGCAGCACCGTCGCGTCGGAGAAGCTCTCCCGGAGCATCTTGCGCGCGGGCGCGCTCCACGGAACTCCGAGGTACAGCATGATCGGCTGACCGAACAGCCGCGCCCGCTCGAAGGTCGCCGGCGACCACGGCGTGGGGTAGAGGCGCTCGATGTACGGCGCCGCGGGCCACTCCGCGAAGGCGACCTGGGCAGGCTTGTCGAGGTCGACGCCCTGCAGGATCGGCGGGAGCTTCGGGGGCTCGGATGGCGTGGTCTGCGCCTGCACCGTCGCGGCGGCGAGCGCCAGCGCGGTTGCTGCCGTCCAAGGTCGCATGAGCCCGTCCCTCGCATCCTTCGTCGGGAAAGGTTCGATTATTCGGGGGGCTCCGAGACCTGTCAAGGAACGCATTGCGTCCAGCCATTTGGGCTGTACCTTTGATGCCGGATTCGCCGGCGCGAATCGGGGGGACGGTCCGGATACCTATGCAGACGTCACCCTCTCGCACCGTCGCCCGCGTGACCGCCGCAGTCGTCCTGGCGGCTTCGCTGACGCCCGTCCTCCCGCGCCTGGTCGAGACGCTGCCCGCGCTCCTGGAGAAGGGGGCGGTCCTGGCGGCGCTCGTGCTCGCGGCGACCGCCACCGCGCGCCTGGGCGGCCATCGTGCCGGCTCGCGGCCGATCCGGGTGACCGCGGCGTTCCTCCTCGTGGCGGCGCTGCACCTGCCGCCCGCCGGTGCCTTCCTCGTCCTCGGCGCCGCCGCGCTCGCGGCGCGCGGCGGCGGGCTCTCCGGGATCTCGGGGTCCGGGATCTCCCAGGCGGCGGCCAACTTCGCCGCGCTCGCCACGCTCACGGTCGCGCTGCGCACGTTCCCCCCGGCGAGCGCGCACCTGGGCCTGCGCGGGCTGATCGAGGTCGTGGCGGCCTTCGTCCTGTTCCAGGGGACGGCGATCGCGGCCCGGGTGCTCCTGGCGCTCGCCGCCGGAAACGCCCGCGAGGTGCTCACGCGTCCCGCGCTGGGGAGGCTCGCCTTCGAGGTCCTCAACCCCGCCCTCGCGTGGCTGCTCCTCGTGCAGCTCGAGCTCGGAACGCCCCTGGCCTTCGGCGCGCTCGCCGGCGTGATCGTCCTCGGCGGGTACGCGTTGCGCGCCCTCGACCGCGCCTTCCGCGAGCTGCATGCGGCGAACCAGGCCCTCGCCGCGCGGGTGACCGAGCTCGCGACCCTCCACGCGATCGGCCGCGAGATCCTCTCCTCCCTCGAGCCCGATCGCGTCTGCCGGATCATCGAGCGGGAGTGCCGCAAGATCTTCGACGTCGACTTCTTCTTCCTCGCGCTGGTCGATCGCGACACCAACGAGCTTCGCGTCCTCCACCGCGCCGAGCGGGGCCAGGACTCGCGGGTGTCGGTCCTTCCGATCGGCGAGGGGCTGGCCTCCTGGATCGTCCGCAACAAGCGCGGCATCCTCGTCGAGGACTTCACGCAGCCCACGCCCGGGCTCCCGTTCCGCCCGACGGTCGTCGAGCCCGGGATCCGATCCGCGCTCGCCGTCCCCCTCATCGTCGAGGACCGCGTCGTGGGAGTGTTGTCGATCCAGAGCCGCCGCCCGCACGCCTATGACGACCATCTCCTCTCGGTCCTCACGACGATCGCCCAGCAGGCCGCCGTCGCCCTCGAGAACGCGCGCCACTACGCGATGGCGACGGTGGACTCCCTCACCGGCCTGTTCCTGCGCGACTACTTCTTCCGCCGCCTCGAGGAGGAGTACTCCCGTGCCGCCCGTTACGGCGGATCGTTCGCGGTGCTGATGCTCGACCTCGACGCCTTCAAGACGATCAACGACCGCCACGGTCACCTCGCCGGCGATCGTTACCTGCGCGCGCTCGGGCAGACGATCCGCACGCGCCTGCGCGGCGCGGACCTCGCGTGCCGCTACGGCGGCGACGAGTTCTGCCTCCTGCTCCCCGAGACCGACCTCGCGGGCGCGCAGCCGATCGCCGAGCGTCTGCGGGCGGCGATCGGCGCCCTCAGCGCGGACATCGGCGGGGGGACGGTGCGCTCGACGGTGTCGATCGGGCTCGCGGCCTATCCGGACCACGACACGGGGGACCTCAAGGCCCTGCTGCTGCGCGCCGACCAGGCGCTCTACCAGGCCAAGCGCTCCGGCCGGGACCGCGTCGTCGCCTTCGCGGCGTAAATGGGGACAGCAACCATTTAAGAGCCGAGGACGCTCGCGACGTCGCGCCCGGTCCGGGCCTCGAACCGCTGGACGAGCGAGGGGAGGTTCCCGCTCGGGCGGTCGAGGACGATCTTCTCGATCCGGGACATCGGCACGAAGACGACCGAGGGGCCGACGACGCTTTCGTCGCCGCGCTCGACCTGGGCGCACCAGTCGTCGAACGACGCGAGGTCCAGCGCCTCCAGGACCGCCCCCGCGGCGTCGAGGGAGCGCAGCACTCCCCACAACTTCTCCTGCGGCTCGCGCAGGTAAGCGAGGACCGCCGCGCCGGGCTCGACCTTCGCCGAGGATCGGTGCGGGTGCTCGACCAGCTCGACGAGGACCCCCCCGGTCGCCTTGGGGTGGAGAAACGCCACCCGCGTCCCCTCGGCACCGGGACGCGGCGCGTCGTCCAGGAGGGGGACCCCCTTCGCCTTCAGGCGATCGAGGATCTCCTGGACGTCGTCGACCGCGAGGGCGAGCTGCTGGAGCCCCTCGCCCCGTTTCTCGATGAACTTCGCGATCGGCGAATCCGGGGAGGTCGCCTCGATCAGCTCGAGGCGCACCGCTCCCGCGGGGAGGAAGGCGACGCGGACCTTCTCCGTCGCGACCTCCTCGACGCCGGAAACGGCGAGACCGAGCGCGTCGCGCCAGAAGGCGAGACGTTCCTCGAGCCCCTTCACCGCGATGCCGATGTGATCGACGCGCGCCTTCATCGCACCTCCACCCGCTCGAGCACGCGATCGGCGGCGGTGTACGGATCGGTCCGTCCCTCCGCGATCGCGTCGAGCACCTCGCCCCACGCCTCCCCCGCCAGCACCCGGTCGCGCACGCGCCGCAGGAGCCGCTCCGCGAGGATCGCCTGAAGCCGCATCTCCGCGCGCTCGCGCCGCCGCCGCGCGCGGCGCGCGCGTCCCGGCCCCTGCGCGTACCGGGCGATCCCCTCGCGCAGGAGGTCGGTCCCTTCGTCGCGCACGGCGACGGTGCGGAAGATCTCCGGACGCGCCGCCGCGGTCGCCGGGGCGAGCGACATCACGTATTCGAGGTCGGTCTGCACCCGGTCCGCCCCCGGTCGGTCGGCCTTGTTGATCACGAACAGGTCGGCGATCTCGAGGATCCCCGCCTTGATCGCCTGGATGTCGTCCCCCATCCCCGGCACGAGCACCACGGCGACGACGTCCGCGGCGCGGGCGATCTCGATCTCGTCCTGTCCGACGCCGACGGTCTCCACGAGCACGGGGTCGTACCCCGCCGCGTCGAGCAGGTCGACGGCGTCGTTCGCCGCGCGCGAGAGCCCGCCGAGGTGACCGCGGCTGGCCATCGAGCGGATGAACACGCCGGGATCGGTCGCGTGCTCCTGCATCCTCACGCGGTCGCCGAGGATGGCGCCGCCCGAGTAGGCGCTCGAAGGATCGACCGCAAGGACGCCGACGCGATTCCCCTGCTTGCGGTACGACGCGACCAGGCGGTCGACGAGGCTCGATTTCCCCGCACCCGGGCTTCCGGTCACGCCGAGGACGGTCGCGCCCCCCGTCCGCGGGAAGGCGGCGCGCAGGACCTCCACGGCGCCCGGCGCGTGCTCCTCGACGAGGCTGATCGCCCGGGCGAGCGCCCGGACGTCCCCCGCAACGAGCCGGTCGACGATCTCCACGCGCTCAGACCCGGCTCAGCAGCTCGCGCGCGATCACCAGGCGCTGGATCTCGCTCGTCCCCTCGCCGATGGTGCACAGCTTCATGTCGCGGAAGTACTTCTCCGCGGGGAAGTCCTTCACGTACCCGTAGCCGCCGAAGACCTGCAGCGCCTGGTCGACGACCTTCACGCCGATCTCGGAGGCGAAGAGCTTCGCCTGCGCGGACTCGAGGGTCGTCTTCATCCCCCGGTCCTTCATCCACGCGGCGCGGTACGTCAGGAGCGACGCCGCCTCGATCATCGCGGACATGTCGGCGAGCTTGATCTGGATCGCCTGGAACTCGGAGATCGGCCGCCCGAACTGACGCCGCTCCTTCGAGTACTTCAGCGCGGCGTCGAAGGCTCCGCGCGCCATCCCCAGGGCGAGGGCGGCGATCGAGATGCGCCCGCCGTCGAGGATCTGCATCGCGTTCACGAACCCCATCCCGCGGTCGCCGACGCGTTGCGCGTCGGGGATCCGGCAGTCCTCCATGATCACCTCGGCGGTGTCGGAGGCGCGCAGGCCCATCTTGTTCTCCTTCTTGCCCGCGCGGAATCCCGGCGTTCCCTTCTCGATCGCGAAGGCCGAGATCCCCTTCTTCTGGTTCTCGGGATCGGTCACCGCGAATACGACCGCGAGGTCGCCGACCGAACCGTGCGTCGTGAAGGTCTTGGAGCCGTTGAGGATCCAGTCCCCTCCGATTTGCCTGGCGGTCGTGCGCGTCCCCGCCGCGTCCGAGCCGGCGGTCGGCTCGGTCAGGCTCCAGGCGCCGATCCACTCCCCCGAGCACAACTTCGGGAGGTAGCGCGCCTTCATCTCGGCGCTCCCGAACTGGTAGAGATGGTTCGTGCAGAGGGAGTTGTGCGCCGCGACCGAGATGCCGATGGAGCCGTCGACCCGGCTGAGCTCCTCGACGATCGCGACGTATTCGACGTAGCCCATGCCGGCGCCGCCGTACTCCTCGGGGAAGATCGCGCCGAGACAGCCGAGCTCACCGGTGCGCCGCAGGATCTCCCGGGGGAACTCCTGGCTTTCGTCGAACCTCATGACGTGCGGCGCGATCTCGGCTTGCGCGAACTCGCGGATCGTGCGGCGCAGCAGGTCCTGCTCTTCGGTGAAGGCGAAATCCACGGGAAACCCCCCGGTGAAAGGCCCGGATTATAACGCCCGCAGCGCCGAGAGCGCCCGCTCGATCCCGGCGTCGTCGACGTCGAGGTGGGTCACGAACCGGACCCGTCCCGGCCCCATCCCGCCGGCGAGGACTCCCTCGCGCTCGAGGAGGTCGAGGGCCTGCTCCACCGTCCTCGGGGGCACGACCTCCGCGATCACGATGTTGGTCGCGACCGACTCGGGGTCGATCCGGAACGCCGGGTGGGAGGCGAGAGCGATCGCCAGGCGCTTGGCGCGGGCGTGATCCTCCTCCAGGCGCTCGACGTGGTGCTCGAGGGCGTGGAGCCCTCCCGCGGCGAGGATCCCCGCCTGGCGCATCCCGCCTCCGAGGCGCTTGCGGACGATCCGGGCCTCCCGCATGCGGTCCCGGGAGCCGCAGAGCACCGAGCCGACCGGAGCGCCCAGCCCCTTGGAGAGGCAGAACATCACCGTGTCGAACCCCGCCGCGAGCTCGCGGGCGGAGGAGCGCAGCGCCGCCGCCGCGTTGAAGATCCGCGCGCCGTCGAGATGGGCGACGAGCCCGCACGCCGAGGCCGACCGCAGGATCGCGTCCTTCGTGGCGACGGAGGTGACGGTCCCCCCCGCGTGATTGTGGGTGTTCTCGACCACGACCATCGACACCCGGGAGTGGTAGTAGGGCTTGGAGCGTCCCGCCTGCTCCACCTCGTCGGGGTCGAGGACCCCCGCCTTCCCGTGGAGGATGCGCGGCATCGCCCCGGTCCAGGCCGCCATCGCGCCGAGCTCGTAGTTGTAGACGTGGGAGTCCGCCTCGACGAGGACCTCGGTGCCGGGTTGCGCCCCGAGGTGGATCGCGATCTGGTTCCCCATCGTGCCGCTGGGGACGAACAACGCCGCCTCGGTTCCGAGGGTCGCCGCGGCGCGCTCCTCGAGCGCCCGGACCGTGGGGTCCTCGCCGTACACGTCGTCGCCGACGACGGCGTCCGCCATCGCCTGGCGCATCGCCGGGGTGGGGCGGGTCACGGTGTCCGATCGGAGGTCCACGGGAACGCCGTTCATGTCAGAAGCTCCGCGAACAGCTCGTTCGATCGCAATCGGCCGGCGGCGGTGAGCCGGACCCGGCCCCCCTCGACGACCGTCAGGCCCGCATCATGGGCACGCGCGAAGGCTTCCCGCCAGCGCACGCGCGGATCGATCGCATAACGGCGCGAAAGGAGATCGAGGTCGACCCCCTCCACGACGCGCAGCCCCAGGAACAGCGCCTCCTGCAGGCGCCGCTCGGGGTCGAACGGCTCCTCCTCCGCGAGCGGGTCCCGGCCGGAGAGCACGTCCTCGACGTAGCCGTCGAGGTCGCGCCGGTTGGAGCGCCGCGCACCGTCGACGTATTCGTGGGCCCCGTTCCCGAAACCGGCGTAGGGGGCGTCGGTCCAGTACTTGAGGTTGTGCCGGGAGCGGCGCCCGCCGCGCGCGAAGTTCGAGATCTCGTAGAGCGCGAACCCCTCGCGCTCGAGGGCGCGCACGGTCGCTTCGTAGAGCGCTCCCTGGTCGTCGTCCCCGGCGACGGCCGTGCGTCCCGCGCGGACCGAGCGGGCGAGCGGCGTGTCCTTGTCGGTCTCGAGGAGGTAGACGGAGACGTGGTCGGGGCCGAAGGCCGCGCACCGGCGCACCGTCTCGGGCCATCGCGCGAGCGCTTCCCCGGGGAGCCCCGCGATCAGATCGAGCGAGACGTCGGGGAAGCCGGCGGCGCGGGCGTCGCGCACCGCCCGCTCCGCCTCGCGGGAGTCGTGCGCGCGTCCCACCCGCTTCAGGACCGCGTCGTCGAGCGACTGCACGCCGACGCTGATCCGCGTGACCCCGAGGTCGCGGTATCCCCGCAGCCGGTCGGCGGTGAGGCTCTCCGGATTCCCCTCGAGGGTGATCTCGGCGCGGGCGTCGAGGTCGAATCGCGCGCGCAAGGCGTCGAGCAGGCGCGCCAGCTGATCCGGGGTCATCCTCGACGGCGTTCCGCCGCCGAGGAAGACGGTGTCGGCGTCGCGGGGAAGGTGCGGCCGGCTCCCCCGGATCTCGCGGTCGAGCGCCCGAAGGTACCGCTCGATCCGATCGTCGCGCCCGGCGACCGTCGGGAAGTCGCAATACGAGCACCGGATCGAGCAGAACGGGAAGTGGACGTAGACCCCCAGCTTCGCCGGGCGGTCTTCAGATGCGGCCGATCGCATCGCCGGGCACCCAACCCCTCAGACCGTCCGGGAGGCCGACCTCGACCCAGCGATCCCGCTCCCCCTCCACCTCGAGGATCGTCCCCTCGTGCACGGTGAACACCGTCGGCTGGTTCTCCCCGGGACCGGCGACCACCTCGAGCGCGGGGAGGAGGACGACGGCCCGCGGCGTGCCGTCCAGGCGCGCGCTCGTCGTCCAGAAGGACAACGCCGCGACCCCCGTCGCGAAGCCGATCGCGGCGAGCGTCCACCCGGTGGCCGGGGTGAACCCTTGCGCGCGGGCCGCGCCCCACACGACGGTCGCCGCGAGGGTCCAGACGAGGAGCACGAGGATCGCGTATTGCCCGTCGACTCCCAGACGGTCCTGCGCGCGACGCAGCCACCCGAGCGGCCCCTCGCCCCGCTCCTCCTCGACGCGGTCCCGGGTCTGCGAGCGCGCGAGGGCGAGGTTCGTCGCGACGTCGCGGTCGGCGGGGGCCAGGCGCCGCGCGCGTTCCCAGCGCCAGATCGCCTCGCCGAGACGCTCCTGCTTGTAGGCGGCGTTCCCGAGGTTGTATTCGACGCGGGGGTCGTGGACGCCCGCGTCCGCCAGGGCGCGCCAGGCGGTCTCCGCCTCGGCCCAGCGCCCGTCGCGATACGCGGCGACCCCCTGCTCGAACCGCGCCTCGAGGTCGGCACCGGAGAGGGTCGCGGCGATGAGGACGACGGCGGCGATCATCGCAGCCCCTCCAGGGTGAGGAGCACCTCGCGCGCCTGCGCGAGCAGCTCGCGCCGCCGCGCGGGATCGTCGGCGCCGGGGGCGAACCGCGCGAAGTCCGACGCTTCGAGGACGGCGCGCACGCGGGAGCGCAGGGCCTCGTCCCCGCCGCGCGCCGCGAGCCACCGGTCGACCTCGTCGTGCGTGAGCCCCGCCGCCGAGCGATCGGAGCGATCGGCGACGTAGTCGAGGAGGCTCCCCGCGAGCGCCGCGTGGAACCCCGCCGCGCCGAGGGCGCGTTCGGCCGCGTCGAGCCCGCGCCGCGCGCGCTTGCCCGCGCGCATCGCGCGGGCCGTCGCGCGGTGGCCGAGGCGGATCGCGCGCCGGCGCCCCCAGATCGCGAGGACCGGCGCGGCGAGGAGCGGCAGCGCGAACAGGAGCCGACCCGCCGGCCGCTCGTGCCAGCGCCGCGCATCGGTGCGGAAGCCCCCGCCGTCCATCCGCACGAAGGCGATCTCGTTGCGCTGCGCGCGCACCTCGCCGCGTGCGAAGGGGGCCTCGGGGGCGCTGCCGCGGCGGACGACGAGCGGGGAGGTGGACCCCTGCGCCACCGCGTAGGCGCCCTTCCGGAAATCGAAATACGGGAAGCGCACGTCGACCGGTGCGAGGGTGCCGGGGGCCAGGGGGACGACGACCCACTCCCAGGTCCGCCTGGACCGGAGGCGACCGTCGCGGACCTTCGACTCGTCCTCCGTCTTGGGGTCGAAGACCTTCAGGTCGCGAGGGAAGTCCAGCCGCGGCGCCGCCACCCCCTGGAGCGAGCCCTCCCCCTCGACCGTCGCGCGGATCACGATCGCCTGGTTGGTCTCCGCTTCCGAGCGGTCGGTGGTGACCTGCATCGCGTAGACGCCGACCGCCCCGCCGAACCCCTCGGGCTTGCCCTCCTCCGGGAGCGGGCGTACCTGCAGCCGCACCGGCGAGGTCTTGCGCACGACCGTCTGCACCCTGGGCCGGAAGAAGTCCTCGAAGGGATCGGCGGTGCGCCGGCGCGCGGGGACCGCGAGCTCGGCGGTGAACGGCTCGATCGTCTGCGTTCCCGCGGCGGTGGGCACCAGGACGCGCCGGTCGATCGGCTGGGCCACGTAAGTCCGCCCCTCGATCTCGACGCGGCGACGCTCGGCCTGGGCGTCGACCTCCTCCTCCTCGGACCAGAATCCCGACAGCGGCGGCGGGGTCCACCGCGCGTCCACCACCTGCACGCCCATGTAGAGCATCGCCTCGAGAGAGATCGGCTCCCCGAGCCAGGCGGTGGTGGTTCCCAGCGACGCCCGGACGAAGACGTCCGCGTCGTCCGCGGTCGCAGGCGCGGGAGATCCCCTGCCCTGCGGCCCGGTCGGCCCGGATCCCACCTCGAAGCGGATCTCCTTCGTGCGGAGCGCCGTCCCCTCCAGGTTCAGCTCGATCGGAGGGATCCTCGCGGGGCCCGCTCCCTTCGCCCGCAGGATCCAGGTCAACGTGAGCGCGGCGGTCTGGCGCGCCCCTGCGCCGTCGAACACGAACGACCGCTGCGACGAGGTGGACGGCCCCGACACCACCTCGAGGTTCTGGAGAAGGGGAAGGCGCGGCGCGCGGACTTCGGGGATCGAGGAGCCTTCGATCCGCACCGACAGCTCGATCGGGGTCGTGTCGGTCGCCCCGCGGGCGGGGCTCACCCCCGCCTCCACGCGGAATCGCTCCTCGCCGCGGGCGGAGGCGACCACGACGAGCGCGGCGAGCGCGGCGAGCGCGAGAAGCCGTCTCACCAGTCCTTCTCCGGTGTCCCGGATCCGACGACGACCTCGCGTCCCTTGTCCTTCTTCTTGCGCTGGTTCTGGCGCTCGATTTCGGCGAGGCGGTCGAGCAGTTGCTCGGCCTGCGACGGGCTCATGTCCCCGGGACGCGGCTTGGGTTGCGGGCGCGGGTCCGGCTTCTCGTCGTCCCCCGGTTTCGGCTCGCTCCCCTGCGAGGGCTTGGGCTCGGGCTTGTCCTTCGATTCGCCGCCCTGCTGAGGCTGTTGCTCTTGGTCCTGCCGAGGCGGTTGCTGCTGTTCCTGTTTTTGCTGCTGCTGCTCTTGTTTTTGTTTCTGCACCTGGAGCGCGCGCTGCGCGAGCTCGAGGTTGCGCTTGCTCTCGAGGTCTTTCGGCTCGACCTGGAGCGCGCGGCGGTAGGCGCGCACGGCGTCCTCGTAACGCTCCTGGCGGAACAGGGCGTTGCCGAGGTTGTGCGCGGCGCGCGGCAGAAGCGAGGACCCGGCCTGACGCAGCGCCTTCTCGTACAGCTCCGCCGCCTGCGCGACGTCGTCCTCGCGGAACGCCACGTTGCCGAGGTTGTACGGCAGCTCCGGCGCGTTCGGTGCCGCCTGCGCGGCCGCGTCGTAGGCCTCGCGGGCCGCCTTCCAGTCCTTCGCCTCGTACTTCGCGTTCCCCTTCTCGGTGTCGCGGTGCGCGGCCCCGCCGAGAAGCTGCGAGACCGCGGAGGCGATCACGAACAACACCACCGTCCTCATGCGGCGCTCCTCCGCCGGCGCTCCGCCACGAACGCCTCCGCGAACAGCGCCGCGACCGCGACCGCCAGGGGGATCGCGAAGCGCTCCGTGTACCGCGTGCGCAGCACCGTTCCCGTCTCCTCGCCTTCCATCGCCCCGAGGTCGCGCGCGATCGCGTCGAGCTCGACCTCCCCCGCCGTCGCGGTGTAGTACTTCCCGCCGGTCGCGTCCGCGAGCCGGGCGAGCGACGGGGCGTCGAGACGCGTGGTCACCACGCGACCGTCGCGGTCCTTTTTCCACTCCCCGGGGCCGCCGTACGGGATCGGCGCCCCCTGCTCGGTTCCGACGCCGATCGCCCACACCTTCGCGCCGGCCTTGCGGGCGACGTCGATGGCTTCCTCGAGCCCCCCTTCGTGGTCCTCCCCGTCGCTGAAGACGAGGATGGCCCGGCCGCGCGCCTCCCCCGACTCGGAGGTCGCGAACGCCCGGACCGCGGCGCGGATCCCTTCGGCGAGGGCGGTGCCGGGGACCGAGACCGCCTCCGGATCGAGCGCGTCGAGGAACAGCCGCACCGCCTCGTGGTCCACGGTCAGCGGGGCGACGAGGCTCGCCCTTCCGGCGAAGCTCACGAGGGCGAGACGATCGCCGACGAGCTTGTCGATCAGGGTCCCGGCGGCGTGCCGCGCGAGCCCGAGGCGGTCCGGAGGCACGTCCCCCGCCGCCATGCTCAGGGACGTGTCGACGACGAAGGCGACGTCCACCCCCTTCCGGGTCACCGCGTCGACCCCCGTCCCCCACTGGGGCCGCGCGAGGGCGACGACCCCCGAGACGATCGCGAGCAGGAGCAGCAGGGCCTTCGCCGCGCGGCGGTGGGTGCTCGCCTCCCCCGCGAACCGCGCCGCGGCCTCGGGATCGGCGGCGAATCGGGCGAGCCGCCGCCGGGCCCGCCACGACGACGCGACCCACAACGAAACGACCACGGGAACCGCCAGCAGCCACGCCAACATCTCCGGTGCCGCGAAACGCATCAGGGGATCCTCCGGAGCCGCGTGGCGAGAAGCAGGATCTCCGCGAAACACAACGCCCCGGCCCACGCCAGGAAGACGCCGAACCGCTCGGTCCACGCGACCCGGATCCGGCTCTCGAACTCCGTCTTCTCGAGGGCGTCGATGCGGCGGAACGCCTCCTCGAGCCCCTGCGGGTCGGTGGCCCGGAAGTAGAGGCCTCCGGTGTCCTCCGCGATCGCGCGGAGCAGGCGCTCGTCGAGCTCCTGGCGCTGCCAGACCAGGCGCTTGCCGAACGGGGTATCGATCGAGCATCGCACCTCGCCGCGCGATCCGACGCCGATCGTGTACACGCGCACCCCGAGCGCCTTCGCCGCGGAGGCCGCGGCCTCGGGCCCCACCTGCCCCTGGTTGTTGATGCCGTCGGTCAGGAGGACGGCGACGCGGCTTTTCGCCTTCGACGTCCGCAGGCGCTGGACCGCCGAAGCGAGCCCCATCCCGATCGCCGTCCCCGACTCGTCGTCGGCGGCGAAGTCGAGCCCCCGGACCGCCTCGAGCAACATCTCGTGGTCGAGGGTCAGCGGGCAGCGCACCCCCGCGACGCTGGCGAAGGCCACGAGCCCGAGACGGTCCCCCGGGCGTCCCTCGACGAACCGGACGAGCGCCTCGCGGGCCACGCCGAGCCGGTCCCGGGGAGGCTCGTCCATGCAGCGCATCGACCCGGAGAGGTCGATCGCGACGACGATGTCGACCCCCAGCGACGAGATGTTCTCGACGGCGTTCCCCCACTGCGGCCGCGCGAGGGCGATGACGGCGAGGGCGATCGCCGCCCCGCGAAGCCACGGGAGCGCGGCGTCCACGGTCGGCCAGAACCCGCCGACGCCGGCGAGCGCGGCGGCGTCGGGGATCGGCAGGCGCGGCCGTCCCCGTCGCCTCGCGCGGAGCAGCCACACCGTCGCCGCCGCCGCGAGGGGGAGCGCCGCGAGCCAATAGGGTTGGGCGAAGCGGAACATCAGGCCGCTCCCTCCTCGCGGGCCTTGGTCGCGTCGACGATCGCGTACGCGGAGTCGACGCAGGCGCGGCAGGCGTCGAGCCCCGCGGGGGCGCGCGCGAACTTCGCGAGATCGGCGCGGTCGAGGATCTCCCGCACGCGACGCGCGACGTCGGGGTCGCTTCCGGCCTGCGCGAGCAGCGGCGCCACCTCCCCGGTCGTCCGCTCGAGGAGGTCCACCCGCAGGCGCGCGGAGAGGTAGGTCTTGACGATGCGCGCGAGCCCCTCGAAGAAGACGTCCTCGCGCGCGGGGTTCTCGCGGTGCGCGTCGAGGAGCTTTCTCAGCTCCTCGTACGCCCACACGTGCGGCGGGAGGCGGCGGAACGGATCGGTGGGAGCCTGCACGCGAGCCAGGCGCGGAGCGAGGCGTCGCCAGAGCAGGTACAGGGCGGCCGCGGCGACGAGGAGGCCGGCGAGGATGAAGGCGGCGAGCTTCGCAGGTCCCCAGTCGGGGGCGATCGCCGCGGGGGGCTTCAGGTCGGCGATCTCGGGGGAGGCTCCGGGGGCGCGATCCTTCTCGGGAAGCACGCTCGCGATCTCGAGCGCGACCGGCGCGGTGGCGACGGCGCGACGTTCGCTCCCCTCGACGACGGCCAGGTCGATCGCCGGAACCTCGACCTTCCCGGTCGTGTAGGCCGCGATCGTGCCGGTCCAGACCGCCTTCCCCCCGACGGTCGGCGCCCACGTCCCGCCGAGGACGGTCACGTTCTCGCCGAGGTCGGGGCCGACCGGGGCTCGCTCCACCTCGGACCCGGGGTCGAGGGTCACCGTGATCGTCGCCCGGAGCGGATCGCCGACGGTCGCCTCCCTGGGCGTGACGTCCAGGACCGCGGTCGCGGCGAGGAGGACGGCGGCGAGCATCTACGCCCTCGCCGCGCGCCGGGCGCGCTCGCGGAAGAAACGGACGAGCGGCCGCTCCACCGGCTCCGCCGTCGAGAGCTCGAGGACGTCCACCCCGGTGCGGGCGAGCGCCTCGCGGGAGGCGCGCTTGCGCCCCGCGGCCCGCGCGGCGTAGGCGGCGCGCACGCGGGAGCTCCCGGTGTCGAGCAGGAGCGGCGTTCCGGTCTCGGGGTCCTCCACGGCGAGCAGCCCCACGTCGGGGAGGGCGAGCTCGCGGGGATCGTCCACCGCGATCGCCACGACGTCGTGTTTGCGCGCGACCACCCGGAGCGTGCGCTCGAACTCGGGGTCCTGGAAATCCGACAGGAGGAAGACGACCGCGCGCTTGGTCACCGCGCGCCGGAGGGTGTCGAGGGCGGAGGCGATCGACGTCCCGCGCCCCTTCGGCTCGAAGGCGAGGAGGTCGCGCAGGACGCGAAGCCCGTGCTCGCGCCCCTTGCGCGGCGGGACGAAGGTCTCGACCCGGTCGGTGAACAGCAGGAGGCCGACGCGGTCGTTGTTGCGGATCGCCGAGAAGGCGACGAGGGCGCCGATCTCCGCCGCGACCCGGAGCTTGGTGGAGGGCCCCGTGCCGAACCGCTCCGAGCCCGAGGCGTCGACGGCGAGGACGACGGTGAGCTCCCGCTCCTCCGAGAACTTCTTGACGAACGGATGGCCCATGCGCGCCGAGACGTTCCAGTCGATCGTGCGCACGTCGTCCCCCGGCTCGTACTCGCGCACCTCGGCGAACTCCATTCCCCGCCCCTTGAAGACGGAGTGGTAGGAGCCCGCGAGGCTCTCCTCGACCAGGCGCCGGGTTCGGATCTCGAGGCGCCGGACGCGCCGAAGCAACTCTCTCGGGATCACGGGGTTCAGGGGACCTCGACGGCGTCGAAGACGCGCCGCACGACCTCGTCGGCGTTGACCGATTCGGCCTCCGCCTCGAACGAGAGGATGAGCCGGTGCCGCAACACGTCCGCCCCGATCGCCTTGACGTCCTCGGGGGTGGTGAAGCCGCGACCGCGCAGGAACGCGTGGGCGCGCGCGGCGGCGACGAGCGCCATCGTCGCGCGCGGGGAGGCGCCGTACTGGAGCAGCCCCTCGACGTCGAGCTTGAACTCCTTGGGACGGCGCGTGGCCTGGACGAGGCGCACGCAGTAGTCCTTGATGCGCTCGTCCACGTAGATCGCGTACATCGCCTCGCGCGCGCGCTCGATCGCCTCGAGGGTGGCGACCGGCCGGCTCGAGGGGGCGTGGGAACCGGTCATGCGGTCGAGGATCTGCCGCTCCTCCTCCGCCGAGGGGTAGTCGACCTTGAGCTTGAGCATGAACCGGTCGACCTGCGCCTCGGGGAGCGGGTAGGTCCCCTCCTGCTCGATCGGGTTCTGCGTGGCGAGGACGAGGAACGGCGCGGGGAGCGGGTGCGAGACGTCGCCGATCGTGACCTGCCCCTCCTGCATCGCCTCGAGCAGCGCCGACTGCACCTTCGCCGGCGCGCGGTTGATCTCGTCGGCGAGGACGAAGTGGGCGAACAGCGGACCCTTGCGCGCGGTGAACGTCCCGTCCTTCGGGCTGTAGATGAGGGTGCCGGTGAGGTCGGCCGGGAGGAGGTCCGGGGTGAACTGGATTCTCTGGAACGAGGCGTCGAGGGCCCCCGCGAAGGTCCGGACCGCGAGGGTCTTCGCCAGCCCCGGAACGCCCTCGAGCAGCAGGTGCCCCCGGGCGAGCAGGCCGATCGCCATCCGGTCGAGCAGGTACTTCTGGCCGACGATCACCCGCCTGACCTCGGCCAGGACCGCCTCGATCGACGCCGCCTCGCGTTGGACCCGTTCCTGGACCGCCTGGACCGACTCCACCATCTGGGACTCCTTACTCCTTGGACCCAAAGGACTTGGTGCGAACGCCGGATTGTAGCAACCGAGCCGCCCGAAGGAAAAATCCGACGGGTACGTAAGGTTGCCATCGGTGCGGACCCACCGCGAATCCCCGTCGCGATTCCCCGCCCCGGGGCCAGTGGCCTCACCCGCATCCCCAACCCATATTCGGTACGTCCGAAGGGGATCCAGAGTCGATGCAAAAGAAACTCGCCGCGTCGTTTCTCATCGTCGCCTGCCTGTACACGATCGTCGGGGTCGTCGTCCCGCGGGTCCACCCGGACCCGGTCTGGGGGACCGCGCTCGCGGTCAGTCTCGACCTCGCCATCGGCCTGGGCGCCGCCTGGCTCGTCTCCTGGCGCCTGACCCGCAGGATCCGGGAGGTCGCCCGCGCCTCGGAGGACCTGCGCGAGGGGAACCTCGCGGCACGCGTGGACACCCACGGGGACGACGAGGCCGCCGAGCTCGCGCGCGCCTTCGAGAGCATGCGCCAAGGGCTCGCGGGCGTCGTCGAGCGCGCCCGCGACGTCGCCTCGCGGGTTCACGGCTCCGCGCGCGAGCTCGCGACGACCGCGGAGGATCTCGACGCCCGCGCCGAGGCCGGTGCGGCCGGGGCCGCGGCGGCGGCGGGGGGGATCGTCGCCGTCTCCGAGCGGACGGGGGCCACCGCCGCCGCCCTCGACGCCTTCCGCGCCAAGGCCGACGCCATCGGCCGCGCGATCGCCTCGATCGCCGCCCTCTCGCAGCAAACCCACCTGCTCGCCATCAACGCGTCGATCGAGGCCGCCCGCGCCGGCGAGGACGCCGAAGGGTTCGCCGTCGTCGCCGAGGAGGTGCGCCACCTCGCCGACGACGTGAACCGCGTCGCGGGGGAGGTCGCCGCGCTCGCCGCCGAGCTCGGCGCGAACGCCGAAGCCCTGGGTTCGCGGATCCGCGAGAGCGCCGACGCCGCCACGCGCGCCCGCGCGCTCGTCGAGCGCGCCGAGGCGTCCTTCGACGGGATCTTCGACACGGTCCGGGGCACCGGCTCCGGAGGGCTCGCCCTCGCCGCTTCCGCGCGCGGCCTCGCGGAAGCCTCCGGCGAGCTCGAGCGGGCGATCGCCGTCTTCCGGACGGAACCCTCCGCTTGAGGGTGCTGACCTTCCTCGCCTCCGGGCGCGCGTGGGCGATCGACCCCCGCGAGGTCCTGGCGGTGCAGCCCGCGATCGGACTCGCCGCCGCCCCCGGCGCTCCGGAAGGGGTGCTCGGCATCGCGGCGTTCCGCGGCGACGTCGTGACCGTCCTCGCGATCCCCGGCGTGGAAGGCGGCGCCGAGCCCCCGGAGACCGGCTCGATCCTCCGCCTGGCCCCGCCGCGGGAGCACCTCGCGTTGTGGGTTCCGGGGACCGTCGCCCTCGGGGACGCCGCCGACCCGGAGATCGAGCGGATCGATCCGCTCCGGTTCGGTTGATCGCGATGGACCTGCGCCGCTACCTCGACCTGTTCGTCGCGGAATCGCGCGAGCACCTCGCCCGCGCGGCGCAACTCGCCGCCGCGATGGGGACGGCCCAGGACGAGAGGGCGCTGCGCGAGTCGTTCCGCCACCTGCACTCCCTGAAGGGGATGGCGGCGACGATGGGGTTCGCGTCGATGCGCGACCTCGCGCACGCCGCCGAAGGGGTCCTCGACGCCTGCCGGCGCGGCGCGCTCGACCCTTCGCGGGGCGGCGCCCTCGTCGGCGAGGCGACCGCCTGCCTCGAGCGGCTCGTCGACCGGGCGGCGCGCGGGGAGAGCCCCGACGACGACGACGGCGCCCTGCTCGCGGCCCGCCTTCGCGCCTTCGTTCCCGCCGCGACACCCGCCGACCCCGGCGGCTCCGCCGCTCCCGTCCCCTCCGAGGGAGGGAAGGGGACCCTCCGCCTCTACCGCGTCGGGATGCGCCTGGACCGGGAGCGCCCCTTCCCCGCCCTGCGCGCGGCGGCGGTGCTCGGTCGGCTCGGCCGTCTCGGCCGGGTGGTGGCGAGCACGCCTCCGGCCGCACGCCTGCGCACCGGGCGATGCGACGGGACGATCGCGGCGACCCTCGAAACGACCCTCGAAGGGGCCGCGCTCGGCGCGGCCCTCGCGCGCATCGACGAGCTCGAGAGTTTCACCGTCGCGCCGACCGAGGCGCCCGCGGTTCAGGCCCCCGCGCCGCCGACGGCGTTCGCGCGCCTTCCGATCGCCGCGATCGACGACTGGCTCGCCGACGCGAACGAGCTGGTCCGCGCGCTCACCCGTGCGGGGGCCGACCCCCGGGCGCTCGCCCTCGCGCGGCGCCTCAGGCGACGCTCGCTCGACGCGCGGCTGATTCCTTTCGAGCCCCTCGCCGGCCGCGTGGAACGCGCGGCGGGGGATCTGGCCCGCGGACTCGGGAAGGAAGTCGCGGTCACGATCGAGGGGCGCGACACGCAGATCGACCGCGTGTTGTTCGATGCGATCGCGGATCCCCTGCTCCACCTCGTGCGGAACGCCGTCGACCACGGCCTCGAGCCCCCCGCGGAGCGCGAGGCCCTCGGAAAGCCCCGGCGCGGCCTCCTGCGCGTGACGCTCGTGCGGCGCGCCGCTTCGCTCGACGTCGCGTTCGAGGACGACGGCCGCGGCGTGGACCTCGAGGCCGTGCGCCGCGAGGCATCGACGCGGGGCCTGCTGACGGAAACGCAGATCGAGGGGCTCGACGCGAGGCGCACCCTCGCCCTGCTGCTCGAGCCGGGGTTCTCCACCGCCCGGCGCGCGGGGGTCGTCTCCGGGCGCGGCGTCGGCCTCGACGTCGTCGCCGAAGCGGTTCGCACCCTCGGCGGGCGACTGGACCTCGAGGCCCGCCCGGGGCGGGGCCTGCGCGTCCGCATGAACTTCCCCTTCGCGACCGCACGCCTGCACGCGGTCGTCGTCCGTGCCGGGGTCGCCCGCCTCGCGATTCCCGCGTCCGCGGTCGTGCGCGCGCGCCCCGCGGGGGACGCCCCGATCGAGCCCCTGGCGTCGCGCCTGGGGGGGCGCGGCGGCCCTCCCCCGACGATCGCGATCGAGCTGCGGAGGACCGCCGGGGCGCTGACCCTCGGCGTCGACGCCGTGGACGGCCGATACGAGCTCGTCGTGCGCGCGCTGCGCGGCCCCCTCACCGCGTGCGGCGCCTACGGCGCCGCGGGAGTCCTCGACGACGGCACGCCGGTTCTCGTGATCGACCCCGAGGCGCTGTGATTATCCTCTCGCCGTGCACACCCCCCGCAAGCGCTTCGGCCAGAACTTCCTCGTCGACCGTGCGGCGATCGAACGGATCGTGCGCGAGCTCGCGCCGACGGGGGCCGAGCCGGTCCTCGAGATCGGTCCCGGCATGGGGGCGCTGACCGAGCCGCTCCTCGCGGCGTCGGGGAAACTCGCCGCGGTCGAGATCGACCGGGACCTCGCCGGCGCCCTGCGCGCGCGACTGGACCCCGCGCGGTTCGTGCTGATCGAGCGCGACGTGCTCGACCTCGACCTGGGCTCGGTGGCGGAGCTGCTGGGTTTCGCCCCGGCGACGCCGCTCGCCGTCGCCGGCAACCTGCCGTACAACATCTCGAAGCCGGTGGCGAAGCGCCTCGTCGCCCAGCGCGGGACGGTCGCGCGCGCGGTCCTGATGTTCCAGAAGGAGGTCGCGCTGCGCCTCACCGCCGAGCCGGGGAGCAGGGACTACGGTCCCCTGACCGTCCTCGCCGGCCTCGCCTACACGATCGAGCGGCGCTTCGACCTCCCGCCGGGGGCGTTCCGCCCCGCACCGTCGGTCGTCTCGACGGTCACCCGCTGGACCCCGCGCGGCGGGACGATTCCCGACGGCCTGGAGGCGGCGCTGCGCGCCTCCTTCGCCCAGCGGCGCAAGACCATGCTCGCCAACCTGCGCTCGGGCCTCGGGGGCGAAGGGCCCGCGCGCGAGGCTCTCGAGCGGGCGCAGATCGATCCGCGCGCGCGCGCCGAGCAGCTTTCCCCCGCGTCTTTCCTGCGTCTGGCGCCGATTTTCGCTTGATATACTCCGCGCGGTGAGCGCTCCTCTGGAACTCGTTCCCCTCGGCGGTCTCGGAGAGTTCGGCATGAACCTCCTCGTGATCCGCCAAGGAGACGACTGCGTGGTGATCGACGCCGGGATGATGTTCCCCGGCGCCGAGCACCTGGGGGTGGACGTCGTCATCCCCAACCTCGAGTTCCTCGACGACTGCGGGACGATCCACGGCCTGGTCCTCACCCACGGTCACGAGGACCACATCGGCGCGGTTCCCTACCTGCTCGCCCGGCGCGACGTCCCGGTGTTCGGGACGCCGTACACCCTCGCCCTCGTCCGCGACCGCCTCGAGGAGCACGACCTGCTCCGCGGCCCCGCGCTGCGGCCGATCGCCCCCGAAGGGGCTCCGCTGCGGCTGGGCCCGTTCACGATCGAGGCCCTTCCCGTCGCGCACTCGATCCCGCAGTCGCGCCTGCTGGTCGTGCGCACCCCGATCGGGACGATCGTCCATACCGCCGACTTCAAGCTCGACGCGAACCCGCTCGACGGTGAGGCGCTCGACCTCCGGGCCCTCTCGCGCCTGGGGGACGAAGGGGTGCTCGCGCTCCTCTCCGACAGCACCAACGCCGATCGACCGGGGGTGACCCCCGGAGAACGGACGGTCCGCGCCCCGCTCGAGCAACACGTCGCCTCCGCCCCGGCGCGCGTGTTCGTGACGGCCTTCTCCAGCAACGTCCACCGCCTGCAGCAGGTGATCGAGATCGCCGCCCAGCACGGCCGCAAGGTCGCCGTCGTCGGCGCCTCGATGGAGTCCCACGTCGAGATCTCCCAGCGCCTGGGGCTGCTGCGTTTCCCCGCGGGGCTGCGGGTGGATCCCGCGGTCGCGATGGACCTCCCTCCCGCCGAGGTCCTTTTCCTCGTGACCGGATCGCAGGGAGAGCCCGCGTCGGCGCTCGCGAGGATCGCCGTCGACGGCCACCGCGACGTCTCGATCGAGGACGGCGACCTCGTCCTCCACTCCGCGCGCGCGATCCCGGGGAACGAGCGCACGATCGGCCGGATGGTCAACCACCTCCTGCGGCGCGGGGCGTCGGTCGTCACCGGCGCCGACTCCCCGATCCACGTCTCGGGGCACGCGTCGCGCGACGAGATGCGGATGATGATCGATCTCGTCCGCCCGAAGTTCCTCGTCCCGATCCACGGCGAGTACCGGCAGCTCAAGGCCCACGCGGAGATCGGCCGCGCGTGCGGCCTTCCGGCGTCGAGGATCACGCTCGCGGACAGCGGCGATCTGCTCGCCCTCACCGAGGACTCCCTCGAGGTCGCCGGCCGCGTGCCGGTCGGCCAGGTCTTCATCGACGGCACCCTCGAGGAGGTCGGCGCCGCCCTCCTCAAGGAGCGCCGCAAGATCGCCGACGACGGGCTCATCGTCGCCGTCGTCGCCGTCGACCGCGAGAACGGCACCCTCAACGGCGACCCCGAGATCGCCAGCCGCGGCTTCGTCGGTCTCGAGGGGGAGGCGGAGCTGCTGCGCGAGGCGCGCGACGTCGTCGCGGAAGCCCTCGCCTCGACCTCGCTCGAGCAACGCTCGGACGAGGGGCTGCTCAAGGAGAAGCTCCAGACCGAGCTCAAGCGGTTCTTCCGGCGGCGCACGCAGCGCCGTCCGCTGATCGTCCCCGTGATCGTGGAGTTGTGATCGTGGCGAAGGTGCGCGAGAAGCTCCGCAGGCTCTCCCAGTGGCCCGGCTTCGACGAGGTCGTGGGCTTGCTCCTGCTCCTGATGGCGGCGATCTGCCTCGCGGCGCTTTCCTCCCACTCCCCTTCCGACCCGACGTGGTTCCAGCAGCTCTCGGACCCCGGCCCCGTGCGCAACGTCTTCGGCCGCGTCGGGGCGAACCTCTCCGAGATGCTCTGGCAGGGGCTGGGCACCGCCGGTTGGCTCGTGCCGCTGGTCCTCGCGGTCACCGGATGGAACCGCTTCCGCGGACGCGGCGCCGCGACCTCGTGGGGACGTTTCGCGGGGCTCGCCGCGGCGACCCTCGTCCTCGCCGGTCTCCTGCAGCTGTGGATCGGCTGGGTGGAAATCTCCGGAGACCGGTACCCCGCGGGCGGCCTCGCGGGGATCGCGGTCGGGGGGACCTTGCGCGAGCTGCTCGGCACGACCGGCGGGATCGTGGTCGCCGTGGTCCTGCTCGCCGCGACGATCGTGCTCGCGACGCAGTTCTCCTTCGCGCGCACGGGGGAGGCGCTCGCGGTCTGGGGGCGCGGGGAAGCCGCCCGGCGCCTCGCCGCATGGCGCGCGCGTCGCGAGGAGCGGCGCCGCGCCGACGAGCGCACCGCGGTCTCCCGCAAACACGCCAAGGCCGCCGCCGAGCGCGCGAAGGACCTCCCGGCGGAGCCCGCCGCCGAGGAGCCCCGGCCCGCCCCCGCGCCGCCCTCCCTCCGCCCGCGCGCGACGGCCGCCAAGCCCTCCCCGCCCGCGAAGCAGCCCCCCCTTCTCGAGCCGCAGAGCGCCTCGGGGATGAGCCTCCCCCCCCTCGATCTGCTCAACGACCCGAAGCCGCAGCCGAGCGAGGACGAGAAGGAGCTCCTCTCCCGCGCGGGCCAGCTCACCCAGAAGTTCCGCGAGTTCGACGTCGAGGGGGAGGTCGTCGCGATCCACCCCGGTCCCGTCGTGACGACCTTCGAGTTCAAGCCCGACGCCGGCGTGAAGTACTCGAAGATCACGGGGCTCGTGGACGACCTGTGCCTGGGACTGAAGGCCGAGTCGGTGCGCATCGACCGCATGCCCGGCCGCGCGACGGTGGGGATCGAGGTCCCCAACAAGCACCAGGAGATCATCTACCCGAAGGAGCTGATGGCCTCCGAGCGCTGGCGCCAGTCCCGCTCGAAGCTCACCCTCGCCCTCGGGAAGGACATCAACGGCGAGGTCTACACCGCCGAGCTCGACCGCATGCCGCACCTGCTGATCGCCGGCGCCACCGGCGCGGGGAAGTCGGTCGGCCTCAACGGCATGATCGTGTCGATGCTCTACAAGTCCACCCCGGCCGAAGTCCGTTTCATCATGATCGACACGAAGATGATCGAGCTCGGGATCTACCAGGACATCCCGCACCTGCTCATCCCGGTCGTCACCGACCCCAAACACGCCTCGACCGCGCTGAAGTGGGCGGTCCGCGAGATGGAGTCCCGCTACAAGAAACTCGCCGCGGTGGGCGTCCGCAACCTCGAGCAGTTCAACGCGCTGCTCGACGCCGAGCCCGAGCGCACGATCTCGGACCCCAAGACCGGCGAGTCCCAGCCCCTGCGCAAGCTCCCCTGCGTCGTCATCGTCATCGACGAGATGGCCGACCTGATGATGGTCTCCTCGGCGGACGTCGAGGAGTCGATCATGCGCCTCGCGCAGATGGCGCGGGCCGTCGGCATCCACCTCATCCTCGCCACGCAGCGCCCGTCGGTGGACGTCATCACCGGCACGATCAAGGCCAACTTCCCCTCGCGCATCGCCTTCCGGGTCAGCCAGCGCGTGGACTCCCGCACGATCATCGACCAGCAGGGGGCCGAGCACCTGCTCGGCCGCGGCGACATGTTGTTCATGCCCCCCGGCTCCCAGCGCCTCACCCGGCTGCACAGCGCCTACCTCACCGAAGGGGAGATCAACCGCATCACCGCCTTCCTGAAGAAGCAGGCGAAGCCGGTCTACGACGAAAGCGTGCTGAAGGACCCCGAGGAGGAGCGCCAGGCGGGGGGCGACGGCGGCGAGCGCGACGCGATGTACCTCGAGTGCGTGCGCCTGGTCCTCCAGGAGGGGCAGTGCTCGATCACCCTCCTCCAGCGCCGCCTGCGCCTGGGTTACGCCCGTGCGGCGCGCATCGTCGACACGATGCAGCAGGACGGGATCGTCGGCCCGGCCGACGGGTCGAAGCCGAGGGAGATCCTCGTGGGGCCGGAGATCCTGGAGACGCTGAGTGCGTCCCGGTAGAGCGGCCCGACCGCGCTTGCACCGGGTTCTAATTTCCCATCGGGCCGGACGCTCCGAGGAACCGGGATCCGGTTCTCCGTATTGGAGCGAGGCACGAAAACCAGTGACCCGGCGCAATCCTCCCCGGGTCGGATCGGGGTCTATCTCGCGGCCAACGTCTCCAGGATCTCCGGCCCCACCAGAATCTCCCTCGGCTTCGAACCGTCCGCCGGGCCGACGATCCCGTCCTGCTGCATCGTGTCGACGATCCGCGCCGCCCGGGCGTAGCCCAGGCGCAGGCGGCGCTGGAGGAGGGTGATCGAGCACTGCCCCTCCTGGAGGACCAGGCGCACGCACTCCACGTACATCGCGTCGCGCTCGCCTCCGTCGCCGCCGGCCTGGCGCTCCTCCTCGGGGTCCTTGAGGACGCTCTCGTCGTAGATCGGCTTCGCCTGCTTCTTGAGGAACGCCGTGATCCGGTTGATCTCCCCCTCGGTGAGGTAGGCGCTGTGCAGGCGGGTGAGGCGCTGCGAGCCGGGGGGCATGAACAACATGTCGCCGCGGCCGAGCAGGTGCTCGGCCCCCTGCTGGTCGATGATCGTGCGGGAGTCGACGCGCTGGCTGACGCGGAAGGCGATGCGCGAGGGGAAGTTCGCCTTGATCGTCCCGGTGATGACGTCGACCGACGGGCGCTGGGTCGCGAGGATCAGGTGGATGCCCACCGCGCGCGCCATCTGCGCGAGGCGCATGATCGATTCCTCGACGTCCGCCGAGGAGACCATCATCAGGTCGGCCATCTCGTCGATGACGATGACGACGCAGGGGAGCTTGCGCAGGGGCTGGGACTCGCCGGTCTTCGGGTCGGAGATCGTGCGCTCCGGCTCGGCGTCGAGCAGGGCGTTGAACTGCTCGAGGTTGCGCACGCCGACCGCCGCGAGCTTCTTGTAACGCGACTCCATCTCGCGGACCGCCCACTTGAGCGCGGTCGAGGCGTGCTTCGGATCGGTGACCACGGGGATGAGGAGGTGGGGGATCTCGGCGTACATCCCCAGCTCGATCATCTTGGTGTCGATCATGATGAAGCGGACTTCGGCCGGGGTCGCCTTGTAGAGGATGCTCGTGATCATCCCGTTCAGGCCGACCGATTTTCCGGCGCCGGTCGCACCCGCGATCAAGAGGTGGGGCATCCGGTCCAGCTCGGCGGTGAACACGTCCCCGTTGATGTCCTTCCCCAGGG
>DASVAW010000130.1 GCA_036376135.1 Candidatus Polarisedimenticolaceae bacterium
GCCCCCCTCGATCGCGACCGTCGCCGTCGACCGGCTGACGGGACTGCGCGCCGCGGAGGCGGCGGGGTGCACGTCGATCGTCCCCGAGGCGTTCGTCGAGGGGACCGAGCCCGCGATCGCATGCTCGGCCGCGGAGCACGAACGACTCCGGTTCCCGTGGCCGTTCCAGGCCTATCCGCTCGGCGAGGACGGCGCGCTCGAGATCCCGGTGGGAGACCTCGAGGGGCTGCTCGCCACCGAACCGTACGTGAGGCTCTCCGACGACGGCGACTCCCTCGAGTTCGCGGACGCGGCGGGGCGGGCGACGCTGGCGGTACGCACGCTCCCAGGCTCGTCCGTCGGCGTTCCGGACGACGTGGCCGCAAAGATCGACACCGCCGCGTGGGTCGGGGCGGACGGCCGTCGGCCGCTGATCGTCCGCGTCGGGAGCGGCACCGGTTTCGCGGTCGCCCGCTCGGCACCCTAGCCCGACGCTCAGGGGCACGCCGCGACGGAGCGCGGGGTCCCGTTGCTGCCTGCCCCCCACGATCCCGATCCGCAAGCGTTCCGGGCACGGACCAGATACCAGAACCCCGTCCCTGCCGGCGGCACGGCCGGATCCGAGGCCGACGTGGAAGGACTCCCGGCGACCGCGCACGTCTCGCCCGCGTGGCTTCCGGCCCTCAACTCCGCGAGCACTCCTCGAGCCAGGTCGAAGAGCGTCCCCGAGCCGACGTCGATGGGAAGCCAAGTCCACGTCGTGGCGTCGTCCGCCGCGACGAGCCCGGTGATCTCGGTCGGGGGGTCGAAGGAGCCGGCGTCGTCCGGCGCGCAATCCGGTCCATTCGCACGGCAGTCCCCGTCGAGGTCCGAATCGCACGCATCGCCGACGAGGTCGCCGTCGAGGTCGGCCTGCGAGGCGGCGGCGGCGAACGGACACCGGTCGGTCGCGTCGGGAAGGCCGTCGGCGTCCGAATCGGCCACGACGAAGTAGTGCCCTCCCGAGCGCAGCGGCTCGTTCAGCCCGGCGCCGCCCCCCCAGACGACCATCGAGTCGCCGGTCCAGGCGGAGCCGTGCATCGACCGCCCGGACGGCGCCCCGGGAGCCGCCACCGTTTCCCAGACGTTGGCGTCCGGGTCGTAGCGACGTCCATCACCCGAGAAGTCCCCTCCGTTCGCCGCGACCATTCCCCCCCAGACGACCATCCGGCCGCCGGTCCAGACCGCCGTCGCGTCGTACCTCCCCTCGGGGGCGCCGACGCTCGACATCGGCGTCCATGTGTCGGAGAACGGTTCGTAGCGGGCCCCGTCGGTGGGATGCGCCGGCGCCGAAAAGTCCGACACGCCGCCCCAGAGGAGCCACGTCGTTCCCGTCCAGGCGCTCGTGAGGCGGCTCCGGGCCGGAGGTTCTCCGATCGGGCTCATCGCCGACCAGCGATCGTGACGCGGATCGTAACGGATGCCGTCGCTCGCGAAGGTCACCGAGTCTTGTTCGCCGCCGAAGACGAGCACGTCGCAGCCCGTCCAGGTCGCCGAACGGTACGCGAGATCGAGCCTCGGCGGGAGGCTCGCGGGATACCACGCGTCGGCGACGGGATCGTACCGGCCACCGCCCGGCGATCCGGCGACGTCGCGCCCCCAGACGAGCACGTGGGTTCCGGTCGAGGCGGTGATGCTGGGGAAGATCGGCGGCGGGGCGCCGAGCATCGCCGTCGGCTGCCAGGTGTCGCCGACCGGGTCGTACCGCGCTCCCGCATTCGTCGGACCCGGCCCGCCCCCCCAGACGACGAGTCGGCCGCCGGCCCAGGCGACCGCCGAGGAATACTGTGGCGGAGCTCCCGTGGAGCCCATCGGGGACCAGGCATCCACGAGCGGGTCGTAGCGCGTGCCCTCGTAGAGGAACTCGCCGGTGGCGCCGCGCCCCCCCCAGACGAGCATGAACGCGCCGGTCCAGACGGTGACGTGGTCGGTGCGCGGAGCGGGAGTATCACCGCTCTCCGTCGGGAGCCACGCGTCCGCGAGCGGATCGTAGCGGCCGCCGGTGTCCTGTCGCGGCACGGAGTTTTCCCCTCCGCCGCCCCACACGATCATGTGCGTGCCGGTCCACACTGCAGCGGCGCGATCTCTGCCCTGTGGAGCCCCACTCGTGCTGATCGCGCTCCACGCGTTCGCCGCCGGGTCGTATCGCCCGCCGCCGTTGAAATAGCTCCCTCCCCCGGTGCCGCCCCAGATGAGCATCGAGGTTCCCGTCCAGACCGCGACGTGCCTCCCGCGACCGGCGGGGGCGCCGACGCTGTTCAGCGCCGTCCAAGCGTTCCCCGTCGCGTCGTAGCTCGCACCGTCGTCGGCGTCGCCGCTCTCGGTGAATCCGCCCCAGACGATCATGCGCGTCCCGGTCCACACCGCCGTGTGGTCGACGCGCGGCGCGGGTGCGCCCGTCGTCGCGAGCGCGCTCCAACTGTCCCCCGCGGGATCGTAACGGCCGCCTCCCGCGACCAACCCGAGGAAGAGGGACTCGCCGCCCCACACGATCATCCGCGATCCGCTCCAGACGGCGGAGTGGCCCCCTCGCGCACCGGGAGCGCCCGCCGTCCGCGTCGCCGCCCAACTGTCGGTGGCCGGGTTGTAGCGGGCGCCGGTCGCGACGGCAACACCGTTCGCGTCGAATCCGCCCCAGACCACCATGACGGTGCCGGTCCAGACGGCGGTGTGGCGGTTTCTCGGTCCGGGGGCCCCGGAGGACGCGATCGGGCTCCACGTGTCTCCGACGGGGTCATATGCCGCACCGGTGCCGAGCACGGCACTCGCACCGGACCCGCCCCAGACGATCATCCGTGAGCCGGTCCAGACGGCGGAGTGTTCCAGGCGCGCAGCGGGAGCGCCGATCGTCGTCATCGGGGTCCACGTGTCGATCAGGGGGTCGTAGCGTTGACCGTCCGCCATGGGTCCGCGAGCGGAGAATCCTCCCCATACGAGCATCTCCGTTCCGGTCCAGACGGCCGTGTGCCCGGTGCGGGGATCGGGGATGGATAGCGAACCGTTCCCCCAAGTGTCGTCGACGCCGCCCCCGGTCGCCGGCTGCGGCAGCGGGCCGGACGCGCCGCCGTCGACGACACTCGACGCCTGATCGGTCGCTGCGACGACGGCGTACTCCCGCGCCAGACGATCGGCGATCGACGGGATCGCGAGCACCGCGCGGACCCGCGGCGCGTCGTCTCCCAGCGCCGCGTAGGCGGCGCGCAGTCGCTCCGGCATGCGAGTGTCCCGGGCGATGCGACGCAGTTC
>DASVAW010000131.1 GCA_036376135.1 Candidatus Polarisedimenticolaceae bacterium
GGGCCCGTCACGGCAGCGTCCGGTAAGCCGGGAGGTTCCGCAGGGGAGCGAACGCGGGGTTCCCCAGGATCATCCCCCGGTTGCGGAACCCCTCCGCGATCGCCCGCTCCAGCGCGGCGTCCGCGGCCGCCGCCTCGCGCATCCGCAGGAGCGCCGCGGCCTCGACGACCCGCGTCGCGGGCATCGCGACCGCGGCCCCGGCGGGCGTCGCCCGCGCAGCCGAGACGGCGTCCGCGTCGCGCCCGGCGAGGAACAAGGCGAGCACGAGCCGGTAGCGCAACCCCCGGTCTTCCGGGTGATGCCCCACCGCGCGCGTCATCGCCTCCGCCATCGGAACGGGGCGCCGCTGCTCGAGGAGCGCGTCGGCGAGCAACGTCCAGCCCTGGACCTCGTCGGGATACCGTTCGGACATCCGCCGCGCGAACGTCTCCGCGTCCTCGAACGCCTTCACTGCGATCGCGGCGTTGGCCGCCTCGCCCAGCGCGAAGCGATTGTCCGGATCCTCGCGCAGCACGTTGCGGAAGATCGCGATCGCGCCGGGCCAGTCCTGGGCCTTCGAGCGCCGTTTCCCCTCGAGGAGCGGTCCTTCCAGGTGCGCGAGCTCCTTGGGATCGCGTCCTCCCGCGTCCCTGGAGGGAAGGGCGCCCCCGCCGAGGTACCCCAGGCTCGCCAGGCGGTCGCGGGTCTCGGCGTCCATCGGCGCCGCGGCCGATTCGCTCCCCGCCGCCTTCTCCCACGCGTCGCTCGCCGCCCGCAGCTCCCCCCGAAGGTCGGCGGCGACCTCCGCGTGGGTTCCGTGGAGGTTCGAGGACTCGCCCGGGTCGGCGCCGAGGTCGTAGAGCTCGGGGGTCGGCGCCTCGATGAACTTGTAGGGCCCGCGCCGCAGCCCGTGCAGCGGCGCCCACCCGAAGCTCAGCGCCCCCGCGAGGGACTCGAAGTAGAGCGGGCGCCGGGTCGCCGCGTCTCCGGCGATCGCCGGCCGCAGGCTGACGCCCTGCACCTCCGCCGGGGCCGGGACCCCCGCGTAGTCAAGCACGGTGGGCATCAGGTCGACGAGCGACACGGGCTCCTCGACCACCCGCGCCACCGATCGCCCGGGAGGCTTCACGATCAGCGGCACGTGCATCGTCGACTGGTAGACGAGGTTCTTGTGGGTCGGCTCGCGGTGATCGCCCAGCCCCTCCCCGTGGTCTCCCGCGACGACGATCAGCGTGTCGTCGAGCGCGCCCAGCTCGGTGAGGGCGCGCAGGACGCGCCCGACCTCGTTGTCGACGTAGGCGATCTCGCCGTCGTACGGCCGTCCCTGGAAGCGCGCGTTCCACGGCGCGGGGGGCTCGTACGGGTCGTGCGGGTCGTAGTAATGCAGCCACAGGAAAAAGCGTCCCCTCGCGTGTTCCCGGAGCCACGCCTCTCCCAGGCGGCTGACGTCGGCCGCCGACCGCTGCGCGGTGTCCGGGAGCGACGCGCGGTCCGGGCCCGAGAAGAGATCCTCGTAACGATCGAAACCCTGGGCGAGACCGGTGTCCGCGGCGACGGGAAACGCCGCCGGCACCGCCGCCGTGTCGAACCCGGCACCCTTCAGGACCTCCGCGAGGGTCGTGCGTTCGTCCGCCACGCGGAAGGTGCCGTTGTAGCGGACGCCGTGCACCGGCGGGTACAGGCCGGTGAACATCGACGCGTGCGCGGGAAGCGTGATCGGCGCGGTGGACTGCGCCTGCGCGAAGCGGACGCCGCGCGCGGCGAGGGCGTCGAGGTTGGGGGTCGAGGCGGAGGCGTAGCCGTACGCGCCGAGGCGGTCGGCGCGCGTGGTGTCGAGCGTGACGAACAGGACGCCGCGCGCGGGCCGCTCGCCCGAGCAGGCGCACGCCGCGAGGGCGAAGGCGAGGATCAGCGATCGCGCGAACACCGCGGGATTCTACACGCGCTCGGCCTCGACGAGCGCCCACGGCCCCTCGGCCCCCGTCGCGCGGACGCGAAGCCCCGCGTCGGCGAACGCCTCGCGGATCTCGGGGAGGTCGTCGGTCAGGAACCCCGCGGCGACCAGGACGCCGCCGGGCCGGAGGGAGGCGGCCACGCCGGCGGCGTGGCGGAGGAAAAACGAGGAGAAGATGTTCGCGGCGACGCCGTCGAATCCGGAGCCCTCGAGGCCTTCGATCGATCCCTCGCGCGCCTCGATCCCCTCCACGAGGCCGTTGGCCTCGAATCCCTCCCGCGCGACCTCGATCGAGGCGGGGTCGACGTCGACCGCGAGCACGCGCGCCGCGCCGCACAGCTTCGCGATCATCGCGAGGATGCCGCTGCCGGTGCCCAGGTCGAGCCAGAAACTCCCCGGCCGCACGAGGCGCTCCAGGCTCGCCGCGCACTGGCGCGTCGTCGCGTGTTCGCCGGTTCCGAAGGCCATCCCCGGGACCACGCGCACGATGCGGCGCGTCGTGGCTTGCGGCCAGGTGTCCCCCGGGACGACGACGAAGCGCTCGCCGAGCGGAAGGGGCTTGAGGGTCGCCTGGTAGCGCTCGACCCACCGGCCGTCCTCGACCGCCTCCGAGCGCAGGGCGCACGCCGCGGGGTCGAGTCCGAAGGCGCGCAGGGCCTCCGCCGCCGCGTCGACGGGGAGCGGGCGCGACAGGGCCTGCGCCCAGTACACCTTCAGCCGCGTCGTCGCCGCGGCGGCCGGCTCGAGCTCGACCCCGAGCCCGTCGCGGCCGAGGACGTAGGCGAGCTCGTCCGCGAGCGCGTCCGGGACCTCCGCGACGATGACCCCCCAGCGCGGGTTCATCCGCCGAAGATGTCCTTGACCCGGTCGAAAAGCCCCCGCTCCGCCGGCTCCTCGCCGTCGAGCAACGCGAGCTTCTCGACGAGCTCGCGCTGCTGCTCGGTGAGCTTGCCCGGCACGCGGACCTGGAGCGTGACCACGTGGTCGCCGCGGCCCCGACCGCCGAGGGCGGCGATCCCCTCCCCGTCGAGCCGGAAGCGGGTGCCGGGCTGCGTTCCCGGCTCGACGACGAGCCGGGCGGAGCGTCCCCCCAGCCCGGGAACCTCGACCTCCGTGCCGAGCGCCGCCTGCGCGAACGAAACGACGACGGTCGAGTGGAGGTCGACCCCTTCCCGACGGAAGAAGGCGTGCTCCTTGACCGACAGCACCACGTAAAGATCGCCGGGGCTTCCGCCCCCGGGGGCCGCTTCGCCCTCACCCGAGAGGCGCAGGCGCGTTCCGTCCTCGACGCCGGGCGGAATGCGGACGGTCAGCGTGCGCTCGCGACGCACGAGCCCCTGCCCCTGGCAGGAGCGGCACGGCTTGACGATCCGTCGCCCCGCGCCGCCGCAGGCGCCGCAGGTCCTCGCGATCGTGAAGAAGCCCTGCTGGAAGGCGACCTGGCCGCGTCCCCGGCACTGCGTGCAGG
This sequence comes from Candidatus Polarisedimenticolaceae bacterium, assembly GCA_036376135.1. Classification (NCBI taxonomy): domain Bacteria; kingdom Pseudomonadati; phylum Acidobacteriota; class Candidatus Polarisedimenticolia; order Candidatus Polarisedimenticolales; family Candidatus Polarisedimenticolaceae; species Candidatus Polarisedimenticolaceae bacterium. The sequence goes on from DASVAW010000131.1 coordinate 3,402, forward strand.
TCTGGATCCCGTCGGGGGCGGTCGTCCCCTTCCCGTCGCAGGTGTCGCAGCGCTCGAGCCTGGGCACCTGGATGCGCGTCTCGAGACCGAGCGCGGCCTCCTCGAACTCGATCTCCAGGTCGTACCGCAGATCCGCGCCGCGCGCGGCGCGCGCGCGAGCGCGTCCGCCTCCGAACACGCCGCCGAAGCCGAACAGGTCGCCGAGAATGTCCCCGAAGTCCGCGAAGGTCTCGGGGTCGAACCCCTGGAAGCCGCCCCCGGGACCCGCGCCGACCCCCGCGCGACCGAACCGGTCGTACCTCTGGCGCTTCTCGGGATCCGAGAGGACCGCGTAGGCCTCCGCGGCGTCCTTGAACTTCTCCTCCGCCGACTTGTCCCCCGGGTTCTTGTCCGGGTGGTGCTTCATCGCCAGGCGGCGGTAGGCCTTCTTGATCTCCTCCGGCGTCGCTTCGCGGCCGACGCCGAGGATCTCGTAGTAGTCGCGGTCGGACAACCCCTCACGCCTCCTCGACCGTTTCCTCGCCCGAGGCGTCGGCGGCGGAGCCTCCGAACTGGCCCGGGTCGTACAGGATCACCTCGGAGAGGATCTTCCCGACCTCGGCGAGCTTCTCGAGCGCCTGCGTGCACTCCGCGGCGCCGCCGTTCTCGAGCGCCTTCTTGGCGTTGTCGAGGATCTTCCGGACGTTGCCCTGGCTGTCCGGCGACAACATCGCGCCGAACTCGCCGAAGGTCTTCTGGTTGCTCTCGACGAGCCCCTCGAGGCGGGCGCGGATGCGGATGAACTCCGCCTTGCGGCGGTCCTCCTCGGCGTGGAGCCTCGCGTCCTCGATGATCCGGTTGATCTCGCCGTCCGACAGCCCCCCCGACGGCGTCACGAGGATCTTCTGCTCGCGGTTGGTGGCAAGGTCGCGGGCGGAGACGTTGACGATGCCGTTGGAATCGATGTCGAAGGTGACCTCGATCTGCGGCACGCCTTTCGGCGCCGGGGGAATCCCGACGAGCTCGAACCGGCCGAGCGACTTGTTGTGGGAGGCGATCTCGCGCTCCCCCTGCAGGACGTGCACCTCCACCTTGGCCTGGTTGTCGGCGACGGTGGTGAAGATCCGCGACTTGCGCGTGGGGATCGTGGCGTTGCGCTCGATGATCTTCGTGAACATCCCGCCGCGCGTCTCGATCCCCAGCGACAGGGGGGTCACGTCGAGGAGGACCATGTCCTTGACGTCGCCCTTGAGGATCCCCGCCTGGATCGCGGCGCCGATCCCGACGACCTCGTCGGGGTTGATCTCGGCGTTGGGCTCGCGCGAGAAGATCTCGCGCACCGTCGCCACGACCTTCGGGGTGCGGGTCTGCCCCCCGACGAGCAGGACCTCGTCGATGTCCTGCGGGCGCAGGCCCGCCATCTTGAGGGCCTCCTCGCAGGGTCCCCGCGTCTTGTCGATGAGATCCTCGACGAGCTCCTCGAACTTCTCACGGGTGATCGTGGTGTTGAGGTGCTTCGCCCCCGATTCGTCGGCGCTGATGAACGGCAGGGCGATCTCCGTCGACTCGACGGACGAGAGCTCGCACTTCGCCTTCTCGGCGGCCTCCTTGAGACGCTGGAGGGCCAGACGGTCCGCCCGGAGGTCGATGCCGGTCTCCTGGTGGAACCGGTGGAGCAGCCAGTCCACGATGCGCTGGTCGAAGTCCTCGCCCCCGAGGAAGGTGTCGCCGGAGGTCGACTTCACCTCGAAGACTCCCTCGCCCAGCTGGAGGATCGAGATGTCGAACGTGCCGCCCCCCAGGTCGTACACGGCGATCTTCTTCGTTCCCGTGCCCTCGTCCATGCCGTACGCCAGCGCGGCCGCCGTCGGCTCGTTGACGATCCGCAGGACGTTGAGCCCCGCGATGCGCCCCGCGTCCTTGGTCGCCTGGCGCTGGGAGTCGTCGAAGTACGCCGGAACGGTGATCACGGCCTCGCTCACCTCGGCGCCGAGGTAGTCCTCGGCCATCTCCTTCAGGCGCCCGAGCAGGAACGCCGAGATCTCCGGCGGGGAGTAGTCGCGGTCGCGGACGCGGATCCACGCGTCCCCGTTCTGCGCGGGGACGATCTGGTACGGGACGATCTGCCTCGCCTTTCCGACCTCGCCCGATTCGAACTTCCGGCCGATCAGGCGCTTGACGGCGTGGATCGTGTTCTGGGGGTTCGTCAGCGCCTGGCGCTTGGCGATCTGCCCCACCAGACGCTCCCCGCGCGGGGTGAAGGCGACGATGGACGGCGTCGTGCGCGCTCCCTCGCGGCTGGCGATCACGCGGGGCCGTCCCCCTTCCATCGCCGCGATGCAGCAGTTGGTCGTCCCGAGATCGATCCCGATGACCTTGGCCATTTACGCGTCCTCCCGGTGCGACGGATCCGTTCCTCCCTCGACGCTCACGCGCACGAGGGCGGGCCGGAGCACGCGATCGTGAAAATAGAACCCCCGCTGCATCTCCTCGACGACGGTGTTGGCGGGGAGCGGCGAGTCGGCGTCGGTGGCGACCGCCTCGTGCACCTCGGGATCGAAGGCGAGACCCAGGGACTCGATGTCGCGCAGCCCCTCGCGGCGCAGCTCGTCGAGGAACTGCCGGTAGACCATCTCGATGCCGGCGCGCAGCGCCTCGCGATCGCCGCCTCCGCGGGCGGCGACGAGCGCGCGCTCGAAGTTGTCGAGGACGGGGAGCAGGCGCGCGACGAGCGCGCCGGTCGCGTGACGGTAGTGGTCCTCCCGCTCGCGCTCCATGCGTTTCTTGAGGTTCTCGAAGTCGGCCTGGAGCCGCAGGAACCGCTCGCGCGTCGCGGTGTCGGAGCGGCGCTCGACGCCGTCGGGCGGGACGGCGGGCGCGCGGGGAGGCGGCGCCTCCTCGTCGAAGACGATCTCGACCGTCTCGTCGTCGCCCGCGGCTTCCTGAAGCGAGGACGGCGATCTGCCGTCCTCGTCGACCCCCACGACCTCGAGGATCTCGATGTCGTCGTCGGACGGAAGCGGCGCCCCGGAACGCTGGTCGTCGCGGCTCATGCTCCGGCCCCCGGCGTGGACAGCAGGCGCGTCAACAGCCGCGCCAGGTGATCGACGAGCGCGATGGCGCGCGCGTACTCCATGCGCATCGGTCCGACGACGCCGACCGTCCCCAGCACGCGGTCCCCCGCGCGATAGGGAGAGGCGACGATCGTCAGGTCGTTGAGCCCCGGGTCGGCGTTCTCGCGGCCGATGACGACCTGCACGCCCTCCCCTTCCCCGACGCTCCCGATCAGATCGAGCAGGCGCCCCTTCGCCTCGAGGGCCCGCAGCAGCTCGCGGGCCCGCTCGACGGAATGGATCTCCGGGGCGGCGATCAGGTTCGAGGCCCCCTCGACGAAGACCGCCTGCGCGTGCGGCTCCGCCTCGACCGCGGCACGGCCGAGCTCGAGTCCCCGGGTGAGCAGGGAGTCGAAGGAGGCCCGCTCCTCGGTCAGGCGCCGCGCGATCGCCTCGCGGATCTCGTGCAGGCTCATCCCCGCGTATTCGGCCGAGAGCTGGCGGCCGATCCGGTCGAGCTCGTCCTGGTCGAACCCGTCCGTGGGCTCGAGGATGCGGTTGTGCACGACGCCGGTGCGGTCGACGACGATCGCGACGACGCGCCGCGCGTCGAGGCGGACGAACTCGAGGTGCTCGACGACGACGCGGTTGATCTCCGGGGCGAGCACGACGCCGACGTGGTGCGAGAACCGGGAGAGCTGGCGGCAGGCCTCGGCCAGCAGGTCCGTGATGTCGCCGCGGGAGCGGTGAAGGGCCTGGTCGATCGCCTGCGCCTGCTGCGCCGCGACGCGCGCGGGCCCCATCATCCGGTCGACGAACAGACGGTAGGCCCGGTCGGTCGGAAGCCGCCCGGCCGAAGGGTGCGGCTGCACCAAAAGGCCGCGCTCCTCGAGGTCCGACATGATGTTGCGGATCGTCGCCGGCGAGAGATCGAGCCCCCACGACTTCGAGATCGTGCGCGAGCCCACCGGCTCGCCGGTCACGATGTGCGCCTGGATGACCGACTTCAGGATCTCCCGCTCGCGGGGATCGAGTCCGGTTGGATCGGGGCGCCCGGGGGTGTCTTTCGCCATCGCGGTCACGCCGTCGCCCCGGCTCCGGGCGCCGTGGCCTCGCGCCCCTGCATCAGGAAGGCGCGGATGAACCCGTCGAGTCCGCCGTCGAGAACGCGGTCGGCGTCGCCCACCTCGAACTGCGTCCGGTGGTCCTTGACGAGTCGATACGGGGCGAGCACGTAGGAGCGGATCTGGCTGCCCCACTCGATCTTCTTCTTCTGACCGACCTCCGCGGCCATCTTGGCCTCGGCTTCCTCGCGGGCGCGCTCCGCGAGCTTGGCGCGGAGGATCGACATCGCGACGTCGCGATTGCGGTGCTGCGAGCGCTCGTTCTGGCAGGTGACGACGAGGTTGGTCGGGAGGTGCGTGATCCGCACCGCGGAGTCGGTGACGTTGACGTGCTGGCCGCCCGCCCCGGAGGAGCGATAGGTGTCGACCCGGAGGTCCTTCTCGTCGATCACGATCTCCACGTCGTCCTCGACCTCGGGGATCACGTCGACCGATGCGAAGGAGGTGTGCCGTCGGGCCTGCGCGTCGAACGGGGAGATCCGCACGAGGCGGTGCACGCCGCGCTCGGCCTTCATGTAACCGTAGGCATTGGGGCCGTGGATGCCGAGCGTGACGCTCTTGATCCCCGCCTCGTCCCCCGCCTGCCAGTCGAGGGTGTCGACCTTGAAGCCGCGCCGCTCGGCCCAGCGCGTGTACATCCGCACGAGCATCTCCGCCCAGTCCTGGGACTCCGTCCCCCCGGCGCCCGGGTGGATCTCGACGATGCAGTCCCCCTTGTCGTGGGGTCCGGACAGCAGCGTCTCGAGCTCGATCTCCTCGACGCGGGACTCGAGGGCCGCCACCGCACGCGCGAGGTCGGCCTTCACGTCCTCCCCCTCCCCCGCGAGCTCGAGGAAGGTCCGGGCGTCGTCGAGCAGGGAGCTCAGGCGGGACGCGGTGTCGATCGCCTCCTCCAGCCTGGAGCGCCGCTGCTGGAGCTGGCGGGCCCGATCCGGGTCCCCCCAGATCGAGGGATCGCTCAGGTCGTGTTCGAGCGCCGCGAGATCCGCGCGCTTGCGATCGACATCAAAGGAACCTCCGCAGCGCTTCGACCTTTTCGGCCTGCGCGTCGATCCGCTGCGAGAGCTCCTGCAGTTCCGGTGTGCGCACCCTCATCCTCCAAGGCTGCCTTCGAAATGTAGGACCGGGTCCCGCCTGCGCAACCCGGCGTCGGTGGCCGGGCCGACATTCGCGGAAAAAGACGATAACACAGCCGTCAGGGGCCGACCTTCGTCACCCAGGCGCCGGCCTGACCCTCGCCCCGGAGGCGCTGGACGGCCTCCTCGGCCGCTTCCCGCGTCGGGAAACCGCCCACCCGCACCCGGTAAAGCGCGCCGCTCCCCTCCCGCTGGGACTCGACCTTGACCGGCCACCCTTTCGCGCCCAGGGAGCGGACGACGACCTGGGCCGCCTCGGGATCGCGACCGGCGAAGACCTGCACGAACCACGAGCCGGGGGTCGCCGGCCGGGGCCCGGGACTCGAGGGGGCCGGCGCCGGGGATCCCGGTCGGGCCTCCCGCCCCGGCTCGGCCTTCCCCGCCTGCCCGGAGAGGGTGTCGAAGAAGGTGAGCTTGTCGGTCGCGTCGACGGCCTGCTCTTCGACGTGATCGAGCGGTCCCGCCCCGGCCGCGGCCGGCGCGGCATCCGGGGCGGTCCAGCGACCCGCGAAGAACGAGGCCACCACGAGCGCGGCGAGGACGCCCCCCGCGAGCCAAAGCGACACTCCCTCGAGCCGGACCTCGCGATCGTCAGCCACGCGACGCGTCCTCGAGATCCGCGACGGCGATCGAGTTCTTCTTTCCGGCCTTGACCGACTGCATCGCCCGGTCGGCGCGAACGACGAGCTCCTCCTTCGCCCGGGCGTGCAGCGGGAAGGAGGCGATGCCGAAGGAGGCCGTCATCGGCTGCCCGGCCGTCGGGCCGAGCTCGCGCTGGAGCATCGGCCGCGAGGAGATCGCCTCGCGGACGCGCTCGGCGACCTCGAGCGCGCCGTGCCACTCGGTCTCGGGGAGGACGATGCAGAACTCGTCTCCGCCGAAGCGGAACAACTTGTCGAACTTCCGGATCTTCGCGCGCACGCGCTGCGAGACCTCGAGGAGCGTGCGGCTTCCCATGGCGTGCCCGAGCCGGTTGTTGACCTCCTTGAGGTTGTCCATGTCGAAGAAGATCAGCGACAGCGGCGTCTTGAACCGGTTCGAGCGCGCCATCTCCTCGACGAGGAACTCCTCGAAGTGCCGGCGGTTGAAACACTCCGCGGTGTCGTCCCGGATCGTCAGCTCGCGGATGGCGCGCACCTGCGCGGCGTTCCCGAACGCGTCGCGGGACGCCGCGGCGAGCTCGTCCAGGCGAGCACCCGCGTCGGCGGTCGGATCGAAGACGAGAAGCAGCGCCACCGTCCCGTCGCGCCCGTCGCGCAGGGGAACGGCGAGGGAGGCCTTCGGCGCGCCGGGGAGATCCCCCACCGGACCGACGCGCTCCCAGCGCTCGCTCGCGACCGGAAGCGGCACCTCCCTCGCGCGGCCCACCGCCCGCAGCGCGAGCAGGCGCGCGTCGTCGGCGGGGAGGCTCGTCGCGAGCGGGGCGAAGCCGCCGGCCTCCTCGTCCCGCCCGAGCGCGACGAACGCCGCGCCGCCGCTCCACTCGACGGCGATGCGGCCGAAGGTCTCGAGCTGCGCGGGAAGCTCGAGGGCACGGTAGACCTCGAGCGCCGCCCGGAGCACCGCGTCGTCCCTCGTCTTCGTTTTCGTCTTCACCGGCGCCTACCGGAGGAACGCCTTGAGCATGTCGATCGGAAGCGGGAACACGATGGTCGAGTTCTTCTCGGTCGCGATCTCCGTGAGGGTCTGCAGGTAACGCAGCTGGAGCGTCGTCGGGTGCTGGCCGATCACCTCCGCCGCACGCCCCAGGGCCGACGCCGCCTGCTCCTCCCCTTCCGCGTGGATGATCTTCGCGCGCTTCTCGCGCTCGGCCTCCGCCTGCTTGGCCATCGCCCGCTGCATCTCGACGGGAAGATCCACGTGCTTGACCTCCACCGCGGAGACCTTGATCCCCCAGGGGTCGGTGTGTTTGTCGAGGATCGTCTGAAGCTCCTGGTTGAGCTTCTCCCGGCCGCTGAGCAGCTCGTCGAGCTCCTGCGAGCCGAGGACCGAGCGGAGCGTCGTCTGCGCGAGCTGGCTCGTGGCGTAGTGGAAGTTCTCGACGTCCACGACGGCGCGGCGCGGGTTCATCACCCGGTAATAGACGACCGCGTTCACCTTCACCGACACGTTGTCGCGCGTGATGATGTCCTGCGGCGGGACGTCGTGGACGACCGTCCGCAGGGACACGCGGAACATCCGGTCGACGATCGGGATCAGCAGGAAGATCCCGGGCCCGTAGTCGGTCGGACGGAGGCGGCCGAGACGGAAGACCACCCCGCGCTCGTACTCCGGGAGGATCTTGACGGAGTTCGCGAGGACGAGCACGACGACGACCAGCACCACGAGAAGCGCGGCCGGAAGCTCGAATCCGATCATGCGACCTCCCCGGAGGCCCGCCCGTCGAGCGGGCGGACGTGCAGCACCATCGATTCCACCTTTTCGACGCGGACGCGACGACCCGCCGGAACGTGTCCCGCCGCGCTGACCGCGTCCCAGAGCTCCCCGTGCACGAAGACGCGCCCCTCCGGCACGAGGGCGCGCTCCACGGTCCCCACCTCCCCCTCGAGCCCCTCCGCCCCGGTCGCGAGCGGGGCGCGCTGGGCTGCGGCGGCGAGCCGGACGGCCAGCGCGCAGAACGCGCCGAGGGCCAGGACCGCCGGCAGGAGCACCAGGAGCGGGACGCGCAGCTCGGGGACCGGGCCGGGGAACATCATCCAGATTCCCACGCCCAGACAGGCGACCCCGGCCGCGGTGAGCAGGCCGTGGGAGACGACCTTCACCTCGAGCACGAAGCAGGCGAGCCCGCCGGCCACGAGCAGCAAACCGACGAACGAGAAGGGGAGCATGTTGGCCGCGAGCGCGAACAGGAGCAGGCTCACCGCGCCGACGACGCCCGGGACCCAGCCGCCCGGATTCTGGAACTCGAACCAGAGCCCGCCGATCCCCACGAGGAAGAGGATCAGGGCGACGGTGGGGCTCGCGAGCTCCTCGACGATCCGCTGCCAGCCCGTCCGCTCCACCTCCACCACCGCCGCCCCGGCGAGATCGAGGCGCGCGCGGGTTCCGTCGAAGCGGGTGATCTCGCGGCCGTCGAGCTTCGCGAGGAGCTCCGCCCGGTCCTTCGCCACGATCTCCACGAGCCCCGACGCCGAGGCGACCGCGTCGGTGTACACCTCGGCGGACATCACCGCCTGCTCGGCCTTGGCGACGTCGCGTCCGCGGTGCTCGGCGATCGAGCGGGCGAGCCCGGCGAAGTCCTTCGTCATCTTCTTGAGGGCGACGTCGTCCTCGGGATTCGGACCGACACCCCGGATCACCGAGGCCGCCCCGGTGCGCGTCCCCGGAGCCATGGCCGCGACGTCGGCCGCGAGGAGCATCAGGAATCCGGCCGACGCCGCGCGCGCGCCGGCGGGGCCGACCCACACGCAGATCGGGGTCTTCGAGGCGAGCATGCGCTGGACGATCGACTCGAGGGCGCGGACGTCGCCCCCGGGCGTGTCGAGCTCGACCAGGATCAACGCGTCGCCGGAGGCCGCCGCCGCGTCGATGGCGTCGTAGATGCGGTTCGCCGTCGCGTGCGTGACCTCCGTCCCGAACGGAACGAGCCTCACGGTCGGGGCGGCGGACGCCGCCGTCGCGTACACGACGCCGGCGGACGCGAACGCGAGGAGAAACCGTGTCATGGCGCGAGTATAGGAGCCGCGTTCGAACAGGGTCAAGGCAAGGAGCGGGTCGCGCTCACGGAGCGCGGACCCCCGAGAGCGCCTCCGCCGCGCCGCGGTCGCGGGGGTTGCGGCGCACCGCGTCCTCGAAGGCCAGGGCGGCCTCGTCCTTCCGGCCCTGCGACGCGAGCCACCGCCCGAGGCTCGTCGGCGAGGCGCTGAAGCCCGGGTCGATCGCGAGGGCGCGGTCGAACGACGCGCGCGCCTCCTTCTCGTCCCCCCGCTGCAGGGCGATCACGCCGAGGTAGTGGTGCGGGCGCGGGTCGCGCGGGTCGAGGTACGCCGCCGCATGGAAGGCCTCCGCGGCGCCCGCCGGGTTCCCCGCCGCCAGGCGCGCCGTCCCGAGCCTTCCGAGCAGGCGGGCGTCGAGGTCCCGGCTCTGCCCGAGCGCGACCTCGTAACACGCCGCCGCGCGCGCGTGATCGCCGTGCTCGGAGAGCAGTCCCCCCGCCTCGACGAGGGCCGGCGCGTCCCCCGAGCGGAGGTCCGCGAGGGCCTTCGCCGTGGCGAACGCCGCCGCGGCGTCCCCGCGACGCCGCTCGAGCAGGAAACGCGTGGCGAGCACCATGCCGTTCGCCGGGTCGGCGGCGAGCGCCGCATCGACCCGGCGGCGGGCCTCGTCGAAGCGGCCGTGCAGGAACAACATCCTGCTCAGGTCGGCGGCCGCGGCGCCGTCCGCGGGGTCGTCGCGCAGGACCTTCAGGTACTGCTGCTCGGCCTCCGCGATCTTCCCCTGCGCCTGGAGGACCGCGGCGAGCAGGCCGCGCGCCTGGTTGCGAAGCACGGCCGACGCCTCGGTGTCGGTCTCCGCCGCGGCGAGCGCCGCGAGGGCCTCCTCCTCCGCGCGTGCCGGGTCCCCGGTCTCGAGCAGCGCGTTCACGCGCGTCGAGCGCGCGATGTGGTTGCGGGGATTCGCCTTCAGGATGGCGTCGATCTCGGCGAGCGCCGAGGCGGCCTCCCCCGCCGCGAGCTTCGCGCGCGCCGACTCGAGGCGCCGGACCTCCTTGATCCCCTCCTTGGGATCGAGGCGGGATCCCTCCCCGCCGGTCTTGAAGAAATCGCCGCCGAGGTAGCCGAGGCTTCGGAGCTTCGCCTCCTCCTCGGGGTCGAGCTTCCGCGAGGCGTCCGCCTGCGCCGACGCGTCGGTGGTCGACGACTCCCACGCCGCCAGGAGTCCCGCCATCTCCTGCGCGCGCTCGGGGTCGTTCCCCGCGAGGTTGTTCGACTCCGCGCGGTCCGATCGGAGGTCGTACAGCTCCGGCTGCGGCGCCTGCACGTACTTGAAGTTCGAGTCGCGGGCCATCCGAAGCTCCGACCATCCGAACTCCAGCCGAGGCTCGAGCGATTCCGCGTACGCCACCCTGCCGACGCCGTCGTCGCTCCCGGAGAGGCGCGGAAGGAGGCTGCGCCCCTGGGCCGCCTCGAGGGCGGGCTGACCGACGAGGTCGAGCACCGTCGGCGCGAGATCGACGAGCTCGACCGGACCCTTCACGCGGGCGCCGGCGTCGACGAGCCCGGGGGCCCTCACGATCCAGGGCACGTGGACGACCGGTTCGTAGAGGAACACCCCGTGCGTGCGCTCGCCGTGCTCGCCGAGCGCCTCGCCGTGGTCGGAGACCGCCATGACGATGGCGGACTCGAGGACGCCGGCGCGCTCGAGCCGCCCGAGCAGATCGCCGATCGCGGCGTCCATGTAGGCGACTTCCCTGTCGTACCCCTCGCCGGGGAGCTTGCGATCCGCGAGCTCCGGCGCGTCGTACGGGTCGTGGGGGTCGTAGTAATGGACCCAGAGGAAGAACTTCCGCTTCGGGTCCGGGCGCGCCGACAGCCAGGCCGCCACGCGCTTGTTGACGTCGAGCGCGCGGCGCTCGGCCTCGTAGACCTGGTCGCGTCCCCCCTCGTAGCGGTTCACCGGAACGTCGTCGAAGACGTCGAACCCCTGCTCGATCCCGAACCCGCGATTCAGGACGAACGCGGAGACGAACGCGGCCGTCTCCCATCCGCGCTCCTTCAGGCGCTCGGCGAGGGTCGTTTCGGTCTCGCGCAGACGGTAGATCCCGTTGTGGCGGACGCCGTGCGTCGCCGGATAGCGCCCGGTGAACATCGACGCGTGCGACGGCAGCGTGAGAGGGACCTGGCTGATCGCCTCGTCGAAGACCGATCCCTCGCGGGCGAGCCGGTCGAGGTTGGGGGTCAGCCCCCCGCGGTTCCCGTACGCCCCGAGCCGGTCGGCGCGCGTCGTGTCCATGGTGATCACGACCACCGAGCGCTCCGCGGGGGGCGCGGCGGGGGCGCACCCCGCAAGCCACGCGAGTCCCAGCGCGGCGGCCGCGACCGCGGCCGGGAACGGGCGCGACTTCGGCACGATCAGCTCCTCGAGGCGCGGCGCCCGAACTTCGTCTCGAACGCCCGCTCGACGTTCGGGGGCACGAGTCCGCGGATGTCGCCGCCCAGGCGCGCGACCTCCCGGACCAGCCGGCTGGAAAGGTAGGAGTACGCCTCGTTGGGCATCAGGAACGCGGTCTCGACGCCGGGGGCGAGACGGCGGTTCATCATCGCCATCTGGAGCTCGTATTCGAAGTCCGAGACCGCGCGAACACCGCGCAGGATCAACGTGGCTCCGACCCGCTGCGCGTATTCCACGAGCAGGCCGTCGAAACAATCCACCTCGACGTTGTCGAACGAGCGCGTGGCCTCGCGGAGCAGTCCGGTCCGCTCCTCCAGGGAGAACAGCGGCTGCTTGTCCTCGTTGCTGAGGATCGCGAGAATCAGCCGGTCGACGTGCCGCCGCCCCCGCTCGACGAGGTCGAGGTGGCCGTAGGTGACGGGATCGAACGTCCCCGGGTAAACGCCGATGTGCATCACGCTCCCCTCCGCGTCTTCGGACGCGGCGCCGTCCAGGTCCCCGCCTCCACCAGCAACTCCTCCGCGTTCCGGCGGGCGCCCTCGGTGAGCTCGCGCCCTCCGAGCATCCGGGCCAGCTCCTCGACACGGGCCGCGCCGTCGAGCGCGCAAATATCCGTCGAGGTCCGGCCTTCGGCCACCCGCTTGCGGACATGGTAGTGACGCGACGCGTGGGCGGCGACCTGCGGGAGGTGGGTCACGCACAGCACCTGGTGGCGTCCCGCGAGCGTCCCGAGTCGGGCCCCCACCGCCGCCGCCACGGCCCCCCCGACGCCGGCGTCCACCTCGTCGAAGACGAGCACGCGACCCGACCCGGCCCCCTCGAGGACGAGATGCAGCGCGAGCATCACGCGCGACAACTCTCCGCCCGAGGCGGTCTGGGCGAGCGGACGGGACGGCTCCCCGGGGTTCGCGGCCAGGAGGAACTCCGCCCGCTCGGCGCCGCGCGGCCCCGGAGGTCCCTCGCGCAAGGCGACCGCGAACCGCGCCTTCACGAGCGCGAGCGCCCCGAGCTGCGTTTCGACCTCGCGCGAAAGCACGGCCGCCGCGGCGCGCCGCCGCTCCGACAACGCCTTCGCGGCGGCGGCGTACGCCGCCTCGGCCTCCTCCGCCGCGCGCTCGGCCTGCTCGATCGAGCGGTCCACGTCCTCGAGCTGCGCGCGCTCCGCCTCCGCCGCCTCCCGCGTCGCGAGGGCCGCCTCCTCGTCCGGGCCGTACCGGAGCAGGAGCCGGTCGAGCGCGGCCAGGCGCGTCGCGATCCCCTCGAGACGGGCGGGATCGAAGTCGGCGCGGTCGCGCCAGGCTCCGAGGGTGGCGCCGGCGTCCTGGAGCTCGAGCCGCGCCGTCTCCACGCGCCGCGCGAGCTCGGCGAGCCCGGGATCGATCTCCGCGAGCTCTGCGACCCGGCGGGCCGCCGAGGCGGCGAGGGCGGCGGCCGACGGCTCCCCCTCGTGCAGCGCGTCCGTCGCCTCCTCGAGAAGGCGGGCGACGCGCTCGGCGTGCTGGAGCACCCGACGCTCGCGGTCGAGGCGCTCGCGCTCGCCGGGACGCGGGTCGAGGGCGTCGATCTCGCGGACGACCTCGCGCAGCGTCGCGATCCGCGCCTCGCGATCGCGCGCCGCGTCCCGGAGGTGCTCGAGGGCCTCGCGCTTCCGCCGGCGCTCGTCCCAGGCCGCGGCCACCCGATCGGCGGCCTCGGCCGCCCCCGCCCGCGCGTCGAGCAGGTCGAGCTGGCGGTCGCCGGCCAGCAGGCTCTGGTGCTCGTGTTGTCCGTGCAGCTCCACGAGCAGGCCGCCGATCTCGCGAAGCACGGCGACGGTCGTCGGGGATCCGTTCACGAACACCCGGCCCCCGCCGGAGGAGGCGACCTCCCGCTTGACGACGAGGCCGTCTTCCCCGCGCTCGACGCCCCGCGCGTCGAGGAGCGCCTCGAGGGGCGAGGGGAACGGCGGCTCGAACACCGCCTCGACGATCGCGCGGTCGGACCCCGACCGGACGAGCGAGGCGGAGGATCGCTCCCCGGCGGCCAGGCCCAGGGCGTCGACGAGGATGGACTTGCCGGCGCCGGTTTCCCCGGTGAGGACGTTGAGCCCCGCGCCGAATTCGACGGTGAGCTCCTCCACGACGGCGACGTTGCGGATGCGGAGCGTGCGCAGCATGCGTGATTCCGGGAGGCGTGCGGGAGCCGCGAGGATACCACGCGTTCCTTTTGACGCCCCCCCGGGGCTCCGTTAGCATGGCCGCGTTTTTTGTCGTCAAGGAGGTGCGTTGACCGCGCCGATTCTCGCCACGAACGCGACCAACCTGGACGTCTGGTCGCTCGTCCTCCAGTCCGGGCCGATGGCGACGTTCATCCTCGTCGTCCTCGCCGGCTTCTCCGTCGTCTCCTGGGCCATCCTCGCCGAAAGGTTCAAGGCGTTCCGGCGGGCGGAGTCCGAGACGGACGCGTTCCTCCAGCGTTTCCAGCAGGGGGGAGGCCTCGCCGCCATCCAGGACGCGACCGCACCGCTGAAGCACTCCCCCGTCGCCGCGGTCTTCCGCGCGGGGTTCCGGGAGATCAGCCTCAATCCGCCTCCTTCGGGGCACGTGACGGAGACCGCGGAGCTCGAGGCGCTCGATCGCGTCCTGCGCAAGACCGCGACCGTGAAGCTCCACGACCTCGAGCGCAGCCTGGGCCTGCTGGCGACGACCGCGGGCGCCACGCCGTTCATCGGACTGTTCGGCACCGTCTGGGGAATCATGAACGCCTTCCGCGCGATCGGCGGCTCGCAGAGCGCCTCGCTGCAGTCGTACGCGCCCGGCATCGCCGAGGCGCTCGTCGCCACCGCCGCGGGGCTCGCGGCCGCGATCCCCGCGCTCATCGGGTACAACCACTTCCAGCGCCGGCTCCGCTCGATCGAGACGCGCCTGGAGGAGTTCACCGCCGACTTCATCCACCGCGTCCAGGGACGAAGGAGCTGAGGTGGGCGCCGGCGTCTCTTCGGGTGGTCCCCGTCGCGACCGCAGGCCCCTCGCCGACATCAACATCACGCCGCTGGTCGACGTGATGCTGGTGCTCCTCATCATCTCGATGCTCGCGGCGCCGATGCTCCAGAAGGGGATCCAGCTCGAGCTCCCCGAGGCCGCGAGCGCGACGGACATCCGCGACTCCCAGGTCGTCGTCTCGCTCGATCGCGACGGCCGCCTGAGGATCGGCGACACCCCGGTGCACGTCGACGTCCTCGAGTCCCGCATGAAGGCGCTCGCGACGTCCCGCCCCAAGGAGACGGTGTTCCTCCGGGCGGACAAGTTCCTCCCCTACGGCGAGGTCCTGCTCGTCATGGATCGCATTCGCAAGGCCGGGGTGACCCGCGTCGCGCTCGTCACCGTGCCCCTCGACACGGCGGCCGAGCGCCGCTGAGGGCCGATTGAGGATCGTCCTGCGCTTCCGCGCTCCGCGAGGCGTCCCCGGCGGGTACGTCGGGGCGTCGCTCGCCGCACACGCCGTCTTCGCCGCCGCGCTCGTGCTCGTGCCCCTGCTGCGCCCGCGGCCGCCCCTGATCCCCGTCGACGCGACCGTCGTCGAGCTGGCCGGCCCGCTTCCGACACCGTCGCGAGGCGGGTCGAGCGCCGTGGCCGCCCCGGCGCCGCCGAAACCCGCGCCGAAGGTGGTCGAGAAACCCGCGGAGAAGCCGCCCGCGCCGGAGAAACTCGTCCTCGCCAAGCCTTCCAAGAAGAAGGAACCGGACAAGAAAAAGAAACCCGAGCCCGCGGAAGGGGCGGAGGGCCCGCCGTCGGCCCCCCCTGCCCCCGCGAGCCCCGCCCCCGCGGGAGCCGGCACCGGCGTGACCGCCCTGGAGGGAGGGGGCGTCCCCGGCGCCGGCTGGTACAACGCCGCGGTGACGAGCGCGCTCCAGAGCGCGTGGGTGAAACCGGTGCTCGACGCCGCCGACCAGGCCTACTCGGTCGTCGTCGCCTTCGAGATCGGCCGCGACGGGAACGTGTTCAACCTCGCCGTGGACATCCCCAGCGGCGTCGCCGCGCTCGACCGCTCCGCCCTGCGCGCCGTGACCGACGCCGCGCCGTTCCCCGCCCCTCCCGCGAGCGCCGGCGGCTCCATCCGCCAGCGCATCCGATTCGAGCTCACCCCCGAATGAGGAGATCGATGTCGCGCGCCCTCGTTTTCGTCGCCGCCGCGGCGCTCGTCGCGTCCGCCCTCCCCGCCCAGCAGCCCGCCCCCGCCGA
The DNA here is from genome assembly GCA_036376135.1 of Candidatus Polarisedimenticolaceae bacterium. Classification (NCBI taxonomy): domain Bacteria; kingdom Pseudomonadati; phylum Acidobacteriota; class Candidatus Polarisedimenticolia; order Candidatus Polarisedimenticolales; family Candidatus Polarisedimenticolaceae; species Candidatus Polarisedimenticolaceae bacterium. The sequence continues at coordinate 19,025 of DASVAW010000131.1, forward strand.
TCCGGGCATCACCGGTGTGGTGAAAGGGGAAGGGTTCACGCGCATCCGCATCGCCGTCCCCGACGTCGAGGCGGAGCCCGGCGCCGAGAGCGTCGCCCGCGAGATCTCGGCCGTGTTGCGCGACGACCTCGCGTTCAGCGGGTACTTCGAGGTCGTCGACCCGGCGACGTACGCGATGATCGCGACGTCCAAGGAGAAGACGGCCGCCGCGAAATGGCTCTCGATCGGCGCCGCCGCGGTCGTGACGAACCGGGCGAAGGTCGCCGGCGGGCGCATCGACCTGCGGGCGCGCCTCGAGGACACCCAGCAGGGCGCCAAGCTCTTCGAGACGCGGTACGGCGGAACCGTCGAGCTCGCGCGGCGCGTCGCCCACCAGGTCGCCGACGACATCGTCAAGCACTTCACCGGACGCCCCGGGATCGCCCTCACGCGGATCGCCTTCACCTCCAAACACGGCAAGGGGAAGGAGATCTACCTGATGGATTACGACGGCGCCCGCGTCCGCCGGATCACGACGACCGGAACGATCAACCTCGCCCCCGCGTGGTCCCCGTCGAGCGACCGGCTCGCGTTCATCTCGTGGCGGGGCGGCGGCCCTTCGGTCTACGTACTCGACACGGAGGGGACGCTCACGCGCATCCCGGTCCTGACCTCCGAACTGAACTCCTCCCCGGACTGGTCTCCCGACGGTCGCAAGCTCGTCTACACCTCGATCGCCGACGGAAACGCCGAGTTGTTCCTGCTCGACCTCACGACGGGGAAGAACACGCGCCTGACCCGCTCCCCGGGGATCGACACCTCCCCGGCGTGGTCCCCCAACGGACGCGAGATCGCGTTCACCTCCGACCGCGGCGGCACGCCCCAGATCTACCTGATGGACGCCGACGGCCTGAACGTGCGCCGCGTGACCGGCGACGGGAACTACAGCGACTCCGCGGCATGGTCGCCGCGCGGAGACAAACTCGCCTACGTGACCCGCATCGACCGCCGCTTCCAGATCCTGATCCGCGACGTCGCGACGGGCTCCGTCGCGCAGGTCACGAGCCAGGGAAACAACGAGAACCCCCGCTTCGCTCCCGACGGGCGCCATCTGGTCTTCGCGTCGGATCGTGCGGGCTCCTACGACATCTACACGATGGCGACCGACGGATCCGACGTGCGCCGCCTCACGAAAGGGGGCGACGCCTTTACCCCGGACTGGTCGCGCTGATAAAATCGCCGTCCCTCGGCCCACCCACAGGAGACCGATCATGCGTATCCGGCTCGCCGCGTTCCCCCTGCTCGTCGCCGTCGCCCTCCTCGCCGTCGCGACGGGTTGCCCCCCGAAACCGGTCGAGACGACGCCCACGCCCGCACCCGCGCCGGTCGAGACGCCGCCGCCCACGCCCGCACCCGAGCCCAAGACCGAGGTCACCGAACCCTTCAAGCCCGAAGCGCCGGTCACCCGCGAGGTCGTCCCGTCGATCGACGAGATCAACAGGAGCGGCGTCCTGAAGACCGTCTACTTCGGTTACGACAGCTCCGAGATCGACGACGCGGCGCGCGCGGCGCTCCAGTCCAACGCGGACTGGCTGAAGAAGAACGCGAAGTTCGTCGTCGAGATCGGCGGCCACTGCGACGAGCGCGGCACGATCGAATACAACATCGCCCTGGGGAATCGCCGCGGAGACTCCGTGCGCCAGTACCTCGCGAGCCTGGGCGTGAACCCCTCGCAGCTCGTCGTCGTCTCGTACGGCGAGGAGAAGCCGGTCGATCCCGGACACGGCGAGGAGAGCTGGGCGAAGAACCGCCGCGCCGAATTCGTCGTCGTGCGCTGAGTCGATGCGCGTTTCCTTTCGTCTTTCCGCCCTTGCGGTCGCCCTCGCGGCGACCGCAGGGTGCGTCCTCCCCGACGACGTCGCCCGCCTCCAGCAGGACGTCGCGGACGTCCGCAACGAGCTCGCCAAGGTCAAGGCCGAGCAGGCCGCCGCCGCGGAAAGCGCCAAGAAGCTCGAGGCGCGGCTCGGGACCGTAGACGCCGTCCCTCGCACGGAGTTCGCGGACCTCAAGCTCCAGGTCGACGGGTTCCGACGTCAGATGACCGCCCTCGACGAGCGCATCGCCGAAGCGGAGCGCCGGATGGATCGCGTGGGCCAGGACGTCGCCGCCAGCCGCGAGTTGAGCAAGCGCGCCGCCTCCCAGCCCCCCGTCGGGACCCCGGGACCCGCGCCCGCGGCGAGTCCCGCCCCCGAGAGCCTCTACGGCCAGGCCTACGGCGATTTCTCGAAGGGGAACTGGGCCCTCGCAGCCTCGGGGTTCGAGGAGTACGCGGAGCGCTTCCCCGACAGCGACCAGGCCGACAACGCCCTCTACTGGATCGCCGAGTGCGCCTTCGCCCAGGGGAGGTACGCCGACGCCCTCCAGGCGTACGACCGGATGCTGGAGCGATATCCGCGCTCCGAGAAGGCGGCGGCCGCCAATCTGAAGAAAGCGCTGGCGCTGCTGGAGAAAAACGAAGTGGGGAAGGCCTCGGCGCAGCTCCGATACGTCGTGGACACCTACCCCGGGACCGACGAGGCCAAGATCGCCACGGACCGGCTCGCCGCCCTCGGCCGCTGACCGTCCGCCCCCCGCCTTGACGCCCCGGGGGGCGTTCTCTAGAATCCGGGGGTTTTTCGGAGGTCCAACGTCTTCATGGCTAACCACGCTTCGGCTGAAAAGAAGAACCGCGCGGACGTGCAGCGCAACCTGCGCAACCGCCAGCACATCACGCGGCTGCGTTCGCAGGTCAAGAAGTTCCGTCAGGCGGTCGCGTCGGGTGACGCGGCGACGGCGAAGGGGATGCTCGACGACACCCTCGCCCTCGTGGACCGCTCCGCGAAACACGGCGTCATCCACGACAACGCCGCCGCCCGGACGAAGTCCCGCCTCGTCGTCTCCTTGAACAAGCTGGCCGCCAAGTAGCCCGGACGGGCGTCGCTCAGGCGCCCCTCGCCCGCACCGCCGCGACCGCCGCCAGGGCGGTCAGCCCGACGTTCTGCAGGAGTTTCGACGCGCCCACCGGCTCGGACGCCCCCTTCCCGAAACAACCGCAATCGATCGAGAGCCCCTTCGACCACGCCCAGACGACGGCCAGGGTGAAGACCACCATCGCCCCGGTCGCGACGACCGCCGCCGCGCGCTCGCGGATCCCCGCGAGCAGGGCGAGCGCCACGACGAGCTCGATCCACGGCAGGGTCATCGCGAGGAGGTGGTGCGACCACACGGGGGCCAGCTGGTACGCGGCGATGTCCTTCGCGAACTGGGGGACGTCGGAGATCTTCGGGAGCGCCGCGGCGAGAAAGACCAGGGCGGTGGCGATCTGGGCGGTCCTTACGACCCAGCGATGCCGCAGGAAGTCCTCCATCACTTCGCCTCCGTCGTGCGGTTCAGCGGGTACCCCGCCCCCTCCCACTCGGGGGTTCCGCCGACGAAGACGAGGAGCTTCTTCTGCCCCGACTGGAGCATCGCCCAAGCCAGGTTCATCGACAGCTCGCAGGTCCCCCCGCCGCAGTACACGATGATCGGCTTTCCCTGCGCGTCGAACTTCGAGAGGCGCTCCGGGTCGAACGCCGCCTCGTCGTAGGGAAGGTTCACGGCGCCGGGGATGTGCCCGCCGTCGTACTCCTCCTTCGGCCGGGCGTCGATGAACACGGCCGCCCCGGCGTCGAAGAACTTCTTCACCGCGCCGAGCTGCATCTGGATCGGCTGCGCGAGATCGGGGACCGCCGGCAGGTCGGCCGCGTTCGGCTCCGCCATGCGGAATGGGCTGTCCGAGACCACGGGGGGAACCGGCGCCGGCGCGGATCCGCCGTCGGCCGACGCCTCCAGAACCGGGAGCGGCGCCTCGGTCTTGATCCAGGACAGCGACCGTCGCTGGAAGTCCTTCTTGTGGAGGGCGTCTTCCCCTCGGCGCACCATCACGTTCTGTCCGAGCCCGAGCAGGGCGCCCAAGGCCACGATCGCGACGGCCCCGAAAAAGACGCCGCCGCCGTTCCGGTCGTCGTACGAGGACATGCAAGGGACTCCGCCGGCGCTCGACCCGGAGCGGGGTTCGGGGGATGCTCCGGGGGCCGGCGGGGGAATATACCCCGCACCCCCGCCGGGGGCTAACGCCTGCGGGCGGCCGCCTTGCGACGGGGCTTCGGCTTCCCGCCGACGGACCTCAGAACGTCGAGCGCGGAGATGATCCCGACCGCCTTGCGCCCCTTCTTCACGATCACGCGGTGGATGTGTTTGCCGACCATCATCCTCGCGACCGCGGCGACCTCGGCATTCTCGGTGACGGCGTGGACGACGGGGGTCATGACGTCCTCGACCTTGCCGGTGTTCACGTCCTCGATCTGGAAGCCCTTCGGGAGCGGACGACCGTCCATCTTCGCCGCGGCGTAGAAGTCCGACGGCAACACGAGCTCGTCGTCGCGCGTCAGGTGATAGTAGAGAAGATCGGTCTGCGAGATCACGCCGACGAGGTCGCCGGAGCCGTCGACGACCGGGGCCCCGCTGAATCCCTTCTCGAGGAAGAGCTTCGCGAGGTCCCTGAGGTCCATGTCCCTCGGGACGCAGACGACCTCGTTCGACATCACGTCCTTGGCGGTGGCGGCCATCGTGCTCTCCCGTGCGACTCGAGCGGATCCGTCGGGAGCCGATCCTACACCATCGATCAGCGGCGACGCCGCCCCTTGCGCGGGCCCTTTCCCGGCGGCCGCGCGGCGCGTGCGGGGACGACCTTGCGCGCGCGGGGCGGCCGCGGGGCCCGAGGGGCGGTGGCCTGCGATTCGGGCACGAGATCGACGCGCCGGAGCACCGTGTCGACCTTCGCGACGACGACGCGAAGCGGGTCGCCGAGCCGGAACGCCGCCCCGCTGCGCGAGCCGCGGAGCTCCTGTCGCGACTCGACGTACTCGAAGCGGTCGTCGCCCAGCGACTCCGCCCGCACCAGGCCGTCGACCAGGCTCTCGGTGAGCTGCACGAACAGTCCGAACCGGGCCACGCCGGTGACGACGCCGTCGAACGCCTCTCCTTCGCGGCCGGCGAGGAAGGCGATCTTCTTCCACTCGAGCACCTCGCGCTCCGCGGCTTCCGCGGCGCGCTCGAGGCGCGAGCAATCCTCCCCGAGCTTCTCCAGGTCCGCCGCCAGCTGCGCCAACGCCGCCCGCCGCCGATGCCGCAGCGCCCGGAGGGCCCGGTGCACCACGAGATCGGGGTAACGTCGGATCGGCGAGGTGAAGTGGGCGTACACGGGCGCCGCGAGTCCGAAGTGCCCGGTGTTCGCGGCGGTGTAGCGCGCCTGCTTCATCGAGCGCAGCGCAACCGACGCGACGAGGCGCTCCTCCGGCCGCCCCGCCGCCGCGTCGACCAGGCGCTGCAGGTCGCGGGGGCGCACCCGCTCGGGGTCGACCTTCCAGTCGATGCCGAACCCGGAGGCGAACTCGCGCAGGGTGTCGACCTTGAGCGGGTCCGGCGCCTCGTGCACGCGGTACAGGCACGGCGCCTCGTGGCGCTCGAGCAGCCCGGCGACCGCCTCGTTCGCGGCGAGCATGAACTCCTCGATCATCCGGTGCGCCCGGTTGCGCTCCTCGATGCGGATCCCGGTCATCGCCCCCTCGACGTCGAGGAGGATCTTCGGCTCGGGGAGATCGAAGTCGACGCTCCCCCGCGCGCGGCGCCTCGCCTCGAGGAGGACGCGCAGACGATCGGCGGCGAGCAACATCGGCGCGACCTTCGCCGGGATCGCCGCGCTCCGGCGGCCGCTGTCGAGGAACTCCCCCACCTGCCCGTAGGTCAGGCGCGCGGCCGATCGGATCACGCCGTCCGCGAAGCGCACCCCGGCGGGCTCCCCCTGCGGGTCGAAGTCGAGAACGGCCGACTGGACGAGGCGGTCCTCGAGGGGACGCAGCGAGCAAAGGTCGTTCGAGAGGGCCTCCGGGAACATCGGCAACACGCGATCGGGGAAGTAGACGCTCGTTCCGCGGGCGCGGGCCTCGCGGTCGAGGGGATCCCCCGGGGCGACGAACCAGGCGACGTCGGCGATGTGCACGAACAGGCGGAACGCCCCGCCGTGCAGCTCCTGCACCGCGATGGCGTCGTCGAAGTCCCTCGCGGTCTCGCCGTCGATCGTGACGGGTGCGGGGTCGTCGAAACGCTCCCGTCGTTCGGATTCCTCGCGCGGCACCGCGTCGGGGAGGGCCTGCGACGCCTCGAGCGTCTCGTCCGCGAACGCCATCGAGAGCCCGTGCCGCCGCGCCACGATCTCCGTATCGACCCCGGGAGCGTCCGGCCGGCCGAGGACTTCGAGGACCTTCCCCTCCGCACGTCCCCAGGGCGAGGTTCCGCGAAGGACCTCGACGGTGACCGCCTCGCCGTCCTTCGCGCCCATCCGGAAGGCTCCGGGGATGTGGACGTCGAGCGGATTCGTCGGATCGAACGAGACGACGATCCCGGCGCGATCGCGCTCGCGGAACAGCCCCACCACGCGTCGGCTGCGGCGGTCGAGGATCGAGACGACCTCCCCCTCGCGCTCCCCTTTCGGCCCCTCGCGGACGATCCGCGCGGCGACGACGTCCCCGCCCATCCCCCCCGCGGTGCGCTTGGGAGGGATGAACAGGTCGGGACTCCCGTCCTCGGGCACGACGAAGCCGTACCCGTCCCGGTGCATCTGCAGGCGGCCTCTTACGAGGCCGCCCGACGTCGAGGGAATCAGGCGGTTGTCGCGCGTCTTGGCGATCCGCCCGTCCTGGAGCAGGTCCTTCGCGGCGCGCCGGATCTCGGGACGGTCCTCGCGCGCGACGTCGATGCGCCGGAGGATCTCGCGGAGCGAGAGGGGTCGGTAGGATTCGGACTGCACATACGCGAGAAGCGCCGCCGCCGCCGCTTCCCGATCGAGACGACGCGTCACGCGCTCTCCTTGACACTTTCGAAACGCGGTTGCTAGTGTAGCGCCGCCTCTTGGCCGAAGTGGCGGAATTGGTAGACGCGCAAGATTCAGGATCTTGTGGGCGCAAGCCTGTCCGGGTTCGAGTCCCGGCTTCGGCACCA
>DASVAW010000132.1 GCA_036376135.1 Candidatus Polarisedimenticolaceae bacterium
CGGCGGGCACGCTAGCCGGAAGCCCCCGGGAGCGTCAACTGCGGCGCCGTCCCGCATGGCGGTACGGGACGGCGCCGCCTCGGATCACGGGAAGATCCCGCGTTCCTTGTAGACCGTCTCGAGGCGCTGGAGGGCCACGACGTACGCCGCGGTGCGCCAATCGACGCCGCGCTCGCGCGCGATGTCGCGGACCCGCTCGTAGGCGGAGAGCACGCGGCGATGGAGCTTGCGGTCGACCTCCTCCAGGTCCCAGAACTCGCTCCGCTTGTTCTGCAGCCACTCGAAGTAGCTCACGATCACGCCGCCGCCGTTGCAGAGGATGTCCGGGATGACGGCGATCCCGCGATCGCGCAGGACCTCGTCGCCGTCGGGGGTCGTCGGGCCGTTGGCCCCCTCCGCGACGAGCCGGCAGCGAAGGGTCGCGGCGGTCTCCGCCGTGATCTGCCCCTCGAGTGCCGCGGGAATCAGGATGTCGCACTCCGTGTCGAGGAACGCGTCCTCGGGGACGGGCGAGGCACCCGGGAACCCCTCCACGCCGCCGCGACGGCGGACGTGGGCCGCGAGCGCCTCCGGATCGATGCCGTCGCGGCGGGCGATCGTGCCCGTCGCGTCCTGCACCGCGACGAGCGTCGCGCCGTGGCCGGCGAGAAGGCGCGCCGCCCAGGACCCGACGTTCCCGTACCCCTGGACGGCGAAGGTGGCGAGGGAGAGATCCAGTCCGTGGTCGCGCGCCCACGCCTCGATGCAGTAGACGACGCCCTGCCCCGTCGCCTTTTCGCGGCCGAGGGAACCTCCCGCCTCGACGGGCTTGCCCGTCACGACGTGCGTGGAGCGCTGCCGCTCCTGGGCGGGCATCATCTGGAGGTAGGTATCGAGGATCCACGCCATGATCTGGGCGTTCGTGTTCACGTCGGGGGCGGGAATGTCGTAGTCGGGCCCGATGTTCGAGCCCAGGGCGAACGTGAATCGTCGCGTGATGTGCTCGATCTCGTTCGCGGAGTACTTCGCGGGGTCGATCTGGATCCCGCCCTTTCCTCCGCCGAACGGGATGCCGGCGATCGCGGTCTTCCAGGTCATCCAGGACGCCAGCGCGCGCACCTCGTCGAGGTCGACCGAAGGGTGGAAGCGCAGCCCGCCCTTGTACGGTCCCAGCACGTTGTTGTGTTGCACCCGGTACCCCGTGAAGGTCTCGATGCGGCCGTCGTCCATGCGCACCGGGAAGTTCACGACGATCTCGTTGGTGGTCGTGGCGAGGATCTTCCGGACGTCCGGGTCGAGCCCCATGACGTCGGCGGCCCGGTCGAACTGCCGCTTCACGTCCTCGTAGACCGATCGCTTCGCAGCGACCGGCGGTCTCTCCATCACGCCGCTCATCGTGGCTCCTCCTACTCGAACTCTTCGCAGCGCCAAACCCCGGATTCGGGCTTGGGATAGGTGCAGGTGACGCGCCGCTCGCACGTCGCGCAGAGTCCCTTGAGCGCCGTCGTGCGCGGCGCCTCGGGGACCGTGAGCGCCTCCACGCCGCACGGGTCGGGAGTCTCGAGTACGAGCGGCGACAGGTCGTCGCAGAACGCGACCGGTACGCCGGGGATGCGGTGGTGGGTGCACGCGGGGGCGTGCGAACACGTCGCGCACAAACCCGTGGCGGTCGTCTCGAGAACCGGAAGCTCCATCGTCGGGGTCATCGTCGTCACCCTCCGCGAGGAAGGAAGGGCAACGCGCATGCCCGGAGAAAAGCGCGGGGATCCGTCCCGGACCGGGCGCCGCCGCGGGGCGTATCACCCCGCCGGGGCGAAGCGCCTCAGTCCTTGAGCTTCTCCCGCAGCGTCTTGCGGTCGAGCCCGAGGATCTCCGCGGCCCGGGTCTTGTTGCCGCCCGCCGCGGCGAGCACGCGGCGGATGTGCTCGGCCTCGACCTCCGCGAGCGTGCGAAGGTCGAGGCCGCTCCCCGCGGCGCTGAACCGCATGTGCGGGGGGAGGTCCGCGACCTCGACGACCTCCCGCTCGACCATCACCGCGAGCCTCTGGACGAGGTTCTCGAGCTCGCGCACGTTTCCGGGCCAGTGGTAGGCGCGCAGCACCGCGATCGCGGGGTCGCTGAAGCGGGACGGGGCGCGCCCGACCTCCACGGAGAACTTCCTCGCGAAGTGGGTGGCGAGGGCCAACACGTCGTCGCCCCGGTCCCGCAGCGGCGGGAGGTCGATCGTGAGCACGTTCAGCCGGAAGAACAGGTCCTCTCGAAACGCCCCCTTGCCGACGAGCGCCTGGAGGTTCTTGTTGGTCGCGGCGAGGATGCGCACGTCGACGGCGCGCGGGCGCGTCGCGCCGACCATGACGACTTCCTTGTCCTGCAGGACCCGAAGCAGCTTGACCTGCAGCCCCGGCGACAGCTCCGCGATCTCGTCGAGGAAGATCGAGCCGCCGTCGGCGGTGAGAAAGAACCCCGCGCGCGCCTCGTGGGCCCCGGTGAAGGCGCCTCGAACGTGGCCGAACAGCTCGCTCTCGATCAGGCCGTCCGGGATCGCGCCGCAGTTGACCGGGACGAACGGCGCCGAGGCCCGCGGGCTCGCGTAGTGGATCGCGCGCGCGACGAGCTCCTTGCCGGTGCCGCTCTCCCCCGTGACGAGGACCGTCGCCCGGACGGTCGCGGCCTTCGCGATCGCGCGGTGCACCTCGAGCATCGCCGGCGACTCGCCGAGCAGCCCGGACGGACGCGGCGCCTCGGAGGCGGCGCGCGCGGCCCGGCGCGCGCGGAGCCGCTCGAGCGCCCGGTCCACCGCGGCGAACAGCTCGTCGTCGGTGAACGGCTTCGCGAGGTAGTCGGCCGCCCCGGCCTTCACCGCCTCGACGGCGCCTCCGATCGAGGCGTACCCGGTCATCATCATGATCTCGACGTCGGGGAGGTTCTCGCGGACGTGCCGGACGAGGTCGAGCCCCGTCGTACGCGGCATCTTGAGATCGGTGACCACGAGGTCGATCGGGACCTCCTCGAGAGCGCGCAGCGCCGCGTCGACGTCCCGTGCGGTGAGCACCCGGTGGCCGCGTGCGCCGAGATTGCGCTCGAGGACCTCCAGCGTGTCCGCGGCGTCGTCCACGACGAGGATCGTCGAGCCTCTCACGCCTCACACCCCCCCGGCCGGCAGCCGGACCCGGAAACGGCTCCCCTTGCCCGGCGCGCTCTCGACCTCGATCGTGCCGCCGTGCGCGGTCACGATGCCGTGCGCCACCGCGAGGCCGAGCCCGGTCCCCTCGCCGACGTCTTTCGTGGTGAAGAACGGCGTGAAGATCCGCCGGCGGGTGGCCTCGTCCATCCCGACGCCGTCGTCGGCGATCTCGATCGCGACCCCCGCGCCGTCCGCGGCCGCCGTCGCCGTCAACCGCCCCCCTTTCGGCATCGCCTGAATCGCGTTGACCGCGAGGTTCACCACCACCTGCCGGATCTGCGCCGCGTCGGCGACGATCGCGGGAAGCGCGGCGTCGAGCGCCCGCTCGACGGCGACGCCCGCGCGCGCGCAACGCAACGCGAGCAGGTCGAGCGCCTCGCCGACGACCGCGTCGACGCGCAGCGGAGCGGGGCGCGGCGGCTCGTGCCGCGCGAAAAGCATCAGCTTGCGCACGATCTCCCGGGCGTGAAGGGTTGCCTTGACGATCTTGTCGAGATCCTGCGCCGTCCCGCGGGGAAGGTCCTCCGTCTTCCCGGCCAGCTGCGCGAAGCCCAGCACGCTCCCGAGCGGCTCGTTCAGCTCGTGCGCGACGCCCGCCGCGAGCGTGCCGATCGTGGCCAACCGGTCGGCATGCCGCAGCTGCTCCTCGAGTCGGGCCCGATCGCGGGTCGCCTTCTCGCGCTCGATCAGCCGCCCCGCCTCGCCCGCAACCGCCGCGAGCAATGCGCGCTCCTCCCGCAGGAACGGATCCTCCCCCGCGTCGAGGTCGCCGTCGTAGTGGACTTCGACCGTCCCGCGCTTCACTCCGTGCGCGACGACGTCGGCCACGAGACGGCAGGGCCCTTCCAGGAACCCCGACGTCGCGTGCGCCTCGCCGTCGACCACGATCCGCGCGGACGCGCCTGCGGGGTGCTGGAAGGCCGGAGGCAGCGACGCGGCCACACGGCGCAGCGCCTCGTCGAACGGAAGCTCCCGATCGGCCGCGACGCGCGCGACCTCGAACAGGCAGGTCAGCTCCTTGATCCGCTCGGCCAGCGCCCATCGCGCGCTCTGCTGGTCGAGGGCGACCACCAGGATCTGGGCGAGGGCCTCGTACAGTCGCGTTTCCATCCGATCGAGGGGAACGGCGCCGTCCCGGGCGAGCGCGAGCACCGCCCGCGGGTCGGCGCTCACGGCCAGCGGCAGCCAGGCCGCGGTCGTCGCCCCGTCGAGCGGGACCCCGCGAACGTGTGCCGGCCGGCGATCCTCGGGAAGCGCGCGCAGGCGGGAAAGCGTTTCGCGGTCGGCGAAGACGCTTCCCAGGCGCGTGGTGAACCGGCCCTCGGGATCGAGGCGCCGAAGCAGGCCGTCCTCGTCGGGAGCCGGGACCGCGGGTGCGCGCTCCGTGCGCACCTGCGCCGCCCCGGCGACGAGCGTCCGCGAGACCTCCTCCCCGTGCTCCCGAATGCGCAGCACGATTCGGGACGCCCCGGCATCCTCGAGGAGCAGCCGCAGGGCCCGACCGACGAACGACTCCCGCGGCCGCCCTTCCTCCGCCGCGGAGAGGATCCGCCGCGCGAGGCGGCGGTAGCGCGTGGCGTGTTCGTCGAGGGTCACCCGGGCACGGTACGACCGTCGCCGCGCCGAGGGCAAGCTCAGGGGTACGCGAGGCTCACGATCACGGAGTTCGTGTCGTGGATCGACGCCGACACGTTCCCCGTCACGACGATCCTGGAGGCGTCCCCCGAGATCGCGTCGGCGAAGAAGTAGTCGGGGTCGGTCTCGCCGTGCGCCGCCATGAGGTCGTTGACGAGGACGAACCCGACGGAGGTATTCCAGAGGAAGGCGCGTTGGGGGGGCTCGCCGTTGGAGATCACCTGCGCGCCGAGATAACCGACCACGGTCGAGCCGTCGTCGGAGACGTCGAAGGCCTCGCTGCGGTCGTAGTCCGTCTCCCGCCCGTTCTCGGGGATCGTCACGAAACCGCCTCCGACCGTCCAGACGAACGGCGCCCAGTTGCCGCCGATCGAATATGCCCCTACCGCGGCGGTCGCGGCGCGGTTCACGGCGCGGACCGACTCGACGGAGCCGCCACCCGGAGGAGCCGCGATCGTCGCCGCCCCCGAGGCGTCCCAACGCACCAGCACCCGTACGCCGCCGAGATCCGCCCACCCGATCGAGCCGCTCGCGTCGTCCGCGACGAAGAGGGCGCTCGAGGCGGTGCCGACCGCCTCCATCGGCTGCCGCTTCAGCCCGACCCAGCGTGCGGCGACGATCGACGCCTCGTCGGCCCCCGACTCGCCGACGGCGGTGCCTCCGTCGACGCTGACGTCCCAGGCGTTCGACCACGCATCGGCCGTCTCGAGCTCGCGCAGCGTCAGGCGCAACCGCCGTCCGTCGACGATCGACCACCGGGCCGCGCGCGGCGAGGCCCCCTGGGCCTGGGGAGAGACGTAGCCGACGGAGATCCGGCCGTCCGCGCTCACCGCGGCGGCACTCCCCATGCACGCGGCGCTTCCGCGCGTGGAGCACGGGAGGAAGTGGAGCCCCGCGTTCGGCGTCCAGACGAACGGCTTGTTGCGGAACTCGCGGCGCCAGAGGTTCGTGCCCACGCAGATCCCGTTGTCCGCGATCTCCGAGACGGTGTCGATCACCGACCCGTAGTAGAGGTCCTCCGGGATCGCGAAGACCCGCGTCGGCGTCGCCGGCGACGCGAGGAACGCGACGTAGGTCTCGTTGAAGTAGATCCCGTCGCCGTCGTGGTCCCATCGGCTCGAGCCCGCGACGAGGTCGCCCGCGTCGAGGTTCGTGACTCCGATCCCCGGGCCGAAGAGGTCGGGTGCCCCCGGGACCGGACGGACCTCGGTGACCACGGGAGGAGCCGCGGCCGCGGCGGAAACGGCGAAAAGGACGAACAGAACGGCGGGACGGACGATGTCAACGCGCATGGCGGACCCCCGTTTCCATGTACGCCGATCGGAGGTCGGCGTCGACCGTGATGCGGCAGACCGCCTCCCCTTCGCCGCGGACGAACCGCAGCCGCGATCCGACGGCCTCGACCACCTGGAACGAGCCGGTTCGCAGCACGGGGTGGATCCGCCGAAGCCCCATCCACGTCCGGACCGCCTGCAGCCGATCGCGGTCCCAGCGGTCGTCGGCCGCGAATCCAGCGCGGGACGCGGGGGGTGCCCCGCCCTCCATCCCCACCTCGTCGCCGTAGTACAGGACCGGCGCGCCCGGAAGGGTCGCGAGCAGGGCGACCCCCAGATCGAGCGCCTTCCGATCGCCCCCTGCGGAGGTGAGGAACCGCGCCGTGTCGTGGGTCGAGAGGAACGTCCAGGACGTCAGCGTGTTCTCCCACGGGTAGAGCGCGTGCAAACGCTCCAGTTCCGCGGCGAATCGCTCCGCCCCCGAGGCGCCCACGACGAACGAGGTGACCGCGCCGTGCCACGGATAATGGGTCACGCCGTGCCAGGCGGAACCTCCGACCCGGTCCGGAGCGGGTGGCCACGCCTCGCCGACGAGGAGCGCCTCCGGGCAAACCTCGCGCGCGCGTTCCCGCAGCTCGGCCCACAGTTCGGGAACCTCGATCTCCCCCGCCGCGTCGAGCCGGAACCCGGAGACGCCGCGACGCAGCCAGAACTCGAGGACCTTCGCGGCGTGCTCGCGCACCGCGGGCTCGTGGTGGTTCAGGACGGGCATCGACGCGTTCCCGTTCCAGCCGCGGAATCCGGCCCCTTCCCGCACGAACCAACGCCGCCAGGGCGATCGCTCGCCGTAGGTGAGCACGTCCTGGAATCCCCGGTATCCGCTGCCGACATGGTTGAGGACCGCGTCGAGGACGACGCGAAGGCCGCGGGAGAGGGCCACGGCGACGAACCGGTCGAACGCGGCATCGCCGCCGAGCATCGGGTCGACGGCAAAGGGATCGACCGGCTTGTATCGGTGGTACGCGGGGGAGGGCCACACCGGGGAGAGGAGAATCGCGTCCGCCCCGAGGCTCGCGATGTGGTCGAGCCGGGACGCGGCACCGTCGAGGTCGCCGCCGCGATAACCACGCACCTCGGGGCCCGAGTCCCACGGGGCGAGAGCCGACGCGTCGAGCGTGGCGGGAGCGCTGCCGCTCCGCGCGAACCGGTCCAGGAAGATCGCGTAGAAGACCGCGCCCCGCGCCCAGGCGGGGGTGCCGTCACTCATCGAGCGCCTCGAGGTCGGCCTCGACGCGCGAGGCCGAAAGCTCCGGGTGGGCCAGCTCGGTCGAGCGCACGCACCACGCGGCCACGACCGCTCCGGCGCGAAGCTGGCGCTCGACGGGGTATCCGCGGACGTGGCCGAACAACGCGCCGGCGAAGAAGGCGTCGCCCGCGCCGTTGGTGTCCACCGCGGCGACCCCCGGCACCGCCGGGATCCGAATCCACCTCCCCTCGCCGGTGAGCGCGAGCGCCCCGTCCCTGCCGAAGGTGCAGACGACGAGTCGTTTCCCGGCGGCGACGATCCGCTCCATCGCCGCCCGCGGATCCTCCAGAGCGTCGGCGCTGAGGAAGATCCGGTCGGCCGCCTCCACGAAGTCGGAGTGGTAGGCGTTCCTCCCGTCCCAGTCGTGCAGGTCGCACCAGACCTCGCGCCCGGCGGCGCGCAGCGCGGGAAGCAGGCGCCGCGCGTAGTTCATGATGTTGACGACGACGTGGTCGTGCGACGCCGCGAGCGATTCGAGCGCGGGCAGGTCGATCGCGGGCTCGAAGGTCGCGGGTTGGGCGTAGATCGACAGCCGTCCGCCCGCGTCGTCCATGAGATTGACGTGGCGCTCGGTTCCCGCCGGGTCCCTCTCCGTCACCAGACGCACGCCCGCCTCGCGCAACGCGGCCTGCGCGCGGCTCCCGGGGTCGTCCTCGCCGAGCAGCGCGTGCAGCGTCGTGGGGAGGCCGAGGCGCGCGAGGTTCATCGCCTTCCCCGCGCCGGTCGACCCGACGGTTTCGCGCGCGCCCTTCGCGAAGACGGTTTGCGGCCGTCCTTCCGGCAGACGATCGAGTCGGACGATCGTGTCCCAGGAAACGCCGCCCACCACGAGCACCGAGCCCGTCATGGCGCGGAGGTTACCGCGCCGCGCCGCTCGCGGGAAGGTCGTCGGCGATCCACCCGCGGATGAGCTCGATCGCCTCGGCGTCGGCGACGACCGTCCCGAGGGGCGGCATCTGGGACATGGGGCGGCGCGACTTCATCCGGTGGAGGAGCGCGCTGTTCTCGGGGGCCCCGGGGGCGATGCGGCGCGAGCGCTCGGGAGCGATCCCCGGAACGGCGTAGATTCCCGCGACGTCGACGGTGCTCCGAAACACCGCCGACCCCGGCTCGTGCGCGAGCACCAGGCCCAGGCGCGCGAGCGGACCGTGGGAGTTGTGGCAGGCGCCGCAGTTCGCCGCGAGGTAACCGAGCGCCGCGCGCTCGCGAGGCGTCGCCGCCTCGATCCTGGGCGGGTGTTCGACCCACTCGCGACGATCGGGGACCAGGCGCCCCTCGTCGACGAGGGAGCGCAGGGTCACCATCCCCGGCCGGAGCGGCTCGGCGTGCGGAGCTGCGGGGTCGCGGTCGTCGGAAAGCTGGAGCGCGTCGAACCCGAGCGACTCCCCCTTCCCGCCGCGGTGACAGGCCACGCAATCGGTGCGGGCGGGGATCGAGTGGAATCTCCCCGGCGCGACTTCGGCGACGTTCGGGACCCCCTCCTCCGGGGCGAGGTACGCCTCCGACTGCTCGTCGTTCCAGACGTACGATGCGAACAGCCACGCGTCCTGTCCGGTCTTCCAGACCAGACGCGTCTCGACCTTCTTCCCGCCGAACGCGAACTCCTTCCAGAGCTTCGTCCCGACCGGAAAGGACCAGCGGAAGGGGTCGGTCGTGTCGATCGTCGTCCCGTCGGGAATGAAGATCCACCGCGACTTCACCGCGCCGTCGGTCCAGAGCGGGTACTGGGGCGAGAAGGGGCGGTTGCGCGCGTCGACCACCGCGGTCCCGCGACCGGCGTAAAGGCCGGTCTCGGTGAGCCGCTGCGGCGGCTGCGTCGTCGCCGCGCCGAGCGCGGCGACCCCCGCGAGCGCCGCGAGGATGGAGCGCGCGCGCATCGGCCTATTCCGCCGGCTCGATCGGCTGCGGAACCTTGTTGCGGACGGGCTCGAGCGACCGGAGGTAGGCCCACAGGTCGGCGAGGTCCTCGTCGGTGGCGGCGCCGAGCATGAAGTACGGCATCGGCGGGAGGATCGGTCGCCCCTGCCCTTCGTGACGGCCGGTGCGCATCGTCTGCTTGAAGGTCTCGAACGTCCACTTGCCGAGGCCGGTCTCCATGTCCGGGGTCAGGTTCGCGGCGAAGCTCGTCCCCCACGGGCCGGCGAAGGCGGTGTTGGTTGCGCCCCCGACCCACACCCACGGACCTTCGGGGAGCTTGGGTGCCGGAGGCATCACGAGGTCCTGCGGGTGACCGGTCAGGGCGCGGCTCATGTCCATCTCCGGACCCTTCGGTCCCATCTTCCAGGGGGTGTGGCAGTCGTTGCACCCACGCGTCCGCACGATGTAGGCGCCGCGCTCCGCGCTCCCCCTCACGGGCTTGAGCTCCTCGGATGCCGTCGCGGGAAGGGCGGCGGCGAGGGCGGCGATCGCGATCCAGGTCGTTTTCATGAGGTCCTCCTTCGTCGTTCCGCCTCATGAGACGCCCGAAACCGGAGGACGCCGCCATCACGAATCCCTAAACTCTTCCTAACTGTTTCCTAAGTTGGTACCGTGGGGTCGAGCGCCCCATGCTGAGTGAAGAAGTTGCAAGTTTTCTGACTTCCGGGCTGTCGCTGAACGTCGCCACCGCCTCCCGGGAGCTCGAACCCAACGGCACGCGTGCCTTCGCCGCCGTCGTCGAGCCCGACCTCGCGCACGTGGTCGTCTTCGTGCACGCGAGCGTCGCGCCGGCACTGGTCCGGGACCTCGCCGAGAATCCACGGATCGCCCTGACCTTCGGGAGGCCGGTCGATCACCGCACCTGCCAGATCAAGGGCACGTTCGTCGGGAGCCGCGAAGCGACGGCCGACGACGTCGAGGAGGTCGCGCGGCAGGCGGAAGGGTTCGCCCGGAGTCTCGAGACGATCGGCATCTCGCGCGACCTGATGGCGGGGTGGAGCCCCTGGCCCGCGGTGGCGCTTCGGTTCCGCGCGACGGAGAGCTACGAGCAGACCCCCGGCCCCGGTGCCGGCGAGCCGCTGCGATGAGCGTCACCCTCGAGAGCCTGACCCCCTGTTTCCAGGGACTGATCCCCGCGACGTTCTACACCTGCTCGCGGTCGGCGGAACCGAACGTGGCGTTGTTGAGCCACGTCGATTACGTCGACCGGAACCACGTCGCCCTGTCGTTCCAGTTCTTCAACAAGAGCCGGCGCAACGTGGCGGAGAACCCGCGCGCGCTCGTGCGCGTCTACGATCCCGACACCCTGCGCTGCTGGAGCCTCCGGCTGCGCTTCGTCCGATCGGAGACCGAAGGACCGGTCTTCGACGCGATGGCGCTGCGCATCGAGGCGATCGCCTCGCACGAGGGGCTCAAGGGGATCTTCCGACTCCGCGCCGCGGACATCTACGAGGTCCTGTCGATCGAGTCCGCGCCGGACGAGCCCGGGATCCCCGTCCCCGAGGATTGCCCGCGCCGCGCGGCCGCGACGGCGGACGCGTTGTTCACGATGCGCGCGTTGCAGGAGTTCTCGGAACGCATCCATCGTACGTGCAGCCTCGAGGCGCTGCTCGACGCGGTGCTCGAAACCCTCGAGCATCAGTTCGGCTTCGCGAATTCGATCATCGTCCTCACGGGGGAGCACCCCGGCCGCCTCGTGACGATCGCCAGCCGCGGCTACCCCGAAAGCGGCGTCGGCTCCGAGGTCGGGATCGGCGAGGGAATCATCGGCATGGTCGCCGAGGCGCGAAAGCCGATCCGCATCTCCGGGATGCTCCGCGAAATGCTCTACGCCCACGCCGTCGCGATGCGCGCGCAGGAACAGGGCATCCGCGCGGAGTGCGCGATCCCCCTCCCCGGACTCCGGCAACCGGAGAGCCAGCTCGGCATCCCGCTCCTCGCCCACGGCGAGCTGATCGGGGTGTTGTGCATCGAGAGCGAGACTCCCTACCGCTTTCACGAGCAGGACAAGGCCTTCTTCGAGCTGCTCGGGAACTACCTCGCGATCGCGATCCAGAACACGCTCCTGCGCGAGCGGTCGGAGGACGCGGAGGAGCCCGCGCCTCCGGCCGCCCCCGCGCCGGCGAAGTCGACGAAGCGCCTCGAGGCGACGTATTACGCCGCCGACGAGACGGTCCTCGTGGACGGCGAGTACCTCGTGCGAAGTCTCCCCGCGAAGATCCTGTGGAGGCTGCTCCGGGAGCACGCGACGACGGGGCGCACCGAGTTCACCAATCGCGAGCTTCGTCTCGACAAGACGCTCAGCCTTCCCGAGTACAAGGACAACCTCGAAAGCCGCCTCATCCTGCTGCGGCGCCGCCTCGAGCAGCGCTGCCCCGAGATCCGGATCGACCCGGCGGGACGGGGGAGGTTCGTGTTGGCGCTCGGGGCCGAGATCGCATTGTCCGAGCGCGCCTGAGCGCCTTCCCACTAGAATGACCGGTCGGAGGTTCCCCGATGCCCTATGAGCTCTGGAAAGTCGTCCACCTGATCGGCGTCATCGCGCTGTTCTCCTCGCTGGGCGGGCTCGCGGCGCTTTCGCTCGTCGGACGCCCCGAGGCGTCGAAACCGTTCAAGGTCCTCCACGGCGTCGCGTTGTTCGTGATCTTCCTCGCGGGGTTCGGCCTGCTCGCCAAGCTCGGCATGGGGGGCCCCTCCTCCTGGGGGGTTTGGGTCTACGTGAAGCTCGGGGTCTGGCTCGCGCTCGGCGCGGCGCTCGCGTTCGTCAAGTCCGCGGGACGCAACGCCACCGCCGTGCTGCTGCTCTGCGCCCTGCTCGGCGCGATCGCGGCGTGGGCGGCGGTGGCGAAGCCGGGGATGTAGGCCTTCAGCGCTGCTGCATCGACTCGAGGTGGTCGGCGAGGGCGCGGGCCCGCATCTCGAGCACCGCGGGGTCGTCCCCGACCCGCAACCGGAAGATCGTTCCCCAATCCGGCATCGGGGTCGTCGTGGGGCTTTCCGCGTGCCCCGACCTGATCGTCGCGAGCACGTGCCGGCGCGGGAATTCCGGCGAGTGGGTGAGCGTGAGCGCGGTCAGGTCGGCGGGTTTGTTGGCCAGCACGGGAGACACCCCGCCGTCGCCCCTTCCGTCCTCGCCGTGGCAACGCGCGCAGTACGTCGCGTACATCGCGGCCCCCGCGGTCGGCGGCGGAGCCGATCCCTGGATCAACTCGATGCGCTGCGCCTGGGCGGCCCCGAGCACGAACCCCGAAGCCACCGCGACGGTCACGAACCAGCGGGTTTTCATGGCTGCCTCCTTCCTTTCCACCCCCTGGTGGTCGGCCTGGGCCGGGCGTGACGCAACTCGCGAGAAATCCCGCCCAACGCCGGCCTCCCGGGCCCCGTACCCTTCCCGGAGGGAACGTCATGGAGCCCGGAACCGGCCTTCTCGACGACGCGGATCTGGCCCGGCGGATTCGGGATGGGGACCTCGCGGCGGAGGAGGAGTTCGGACGGAGGTACGGGCGGCGGCTGCGCGCGATGATGCTCGCCCGCACCCGCAACCCCGCCGACGCGGAGGATCTCGCCCAGGAGGCGCTGCTCGCCGCCCTGCAGGCGCTGCGCGCGGGACGGATCGACTCCCCCGAACACCTCGCGGCGTTCGTCCACGGGATCGGCCGCAACGTGGTCGCGGGCTTCGCGCGGACCCGCGCGCGACACCCCGCGGAGGTCACGCTTCCCGAGGACCTGCGCGCGCGGCGGACGCGTTCGCGCATCACCCGCGGCAGCACGATCGCGAAGGCCATGCGCGGGGTCGCGGGGCTGAGGACCACCGACCGCGCGATCCTCGCGTTGTCCTACTGGTGCGGGCGCTCGGGGCCGGCGATCGCGCGGGCGCTCCACCTGCGTGGCGATCTGGTTCGAGCCCGGAAGGCCCGGGCGCTCCGCAAGCTCGCGCTCGCCCTCCGCGGCGGGCGAGCCGCTACTTGAGCGCCGACTCGATCGCGGCGCGCAGCTCGTCGCTCTCCGGCGTCGTGCGGCTGCCGAACGAGGCGCGTACCCGGCCGTCCCTGCCGACCAGGTACTTGTGGAAGTTCCACTTCGGCTCCCCTTGGCTTGCCGTGAGGAACGCGTAGACGGGCGACTGGCCGGCCCCCTTCGTGACGACCTTCTCGAACATCGGGAACGTCACGGCGTATTTCTTCTCGCAGAACGTCCTGATCTCTTCGGCGGTGCCGGGCTCCTGCCCTCCGAAGTCGTTCGACGGGAACCCCAGGACGACGACGCCTTTGTCCCTGTACTCCTTCCAGAGCTTCTCGAGCCCCGCGTACTGGGGGGTGAAGCCGCATTCGGACGCGGTGTTCACGACGAGCACGACCTTGCCCTTGTAGTCGGCGAGGCTCTTGGCGTCGCCGCTCAGGGTCCTGACGTTGAGATCGAAGAACGACATCGGCTTCTCCGGGGGGGCGCCGGTCGCCGCGAGCGCGACGGCGAGGAACGCGTCGAGGATCATGGGGCCTCCTTGGCGGTGAGGGCCCGGGAAGTGTTCCACACCGACGGCCTGGCCGCGAGGTCGGCGATCGACGCCATGACGCGGTCGACGAACGCGCCGACTTCCCCCCGCGACGGGAAGGGCGTCGGAGCTCCGGGGAAGAACAGCGGCCTGCCGAGGTGCAACTCGACGGTCGAGCGCCGCGGAACCCACCGATGGCGCGGAAGGCTCTCGTAGGTACCGCGGATCCCGCACGGCACGACCGGCGCGCCGGACTCGGCGGCGATGCGGCCGATCCCCGGACGTCCCGACCCGACCGATCCGTCGCGGGAGATCCTCCCTTCCGGGAAGATCGCGACGGTCGCCCCCTCGCGCAGCGCCGCCACCACGCGCTGGACCGTCGCGAGAGGGTCCTTCGCGTCGGCCGGGACCACCCCCAGGCTCCGGAACGCCGCGGTCCAGAGCGGCGAGCGCCGGAACCACGGCTCGTTGATCAGAAATCGGACGGGCCTCCTCGGGAAGAACCCACCCACGAACCAAGGATCCATGTACGAGGCGTGGTTCGCCGCAACGATCAGCGGGCCGGAGACCCCCGCGTGCTCGGCGCCGTGGACCTCCACGCGCCAGAACCATCGCGTCGCCGGCGCGACGAGCAGATTGACGCGGTAGAGCCACATCGACCGCGCTCAGCGACGTGCGAGCGAGGTGGGGCTCCGGTCGGCGGCGTCCGTCGGGCGCATCGCCGTCGCCTCCCCCCAGCGCGTGGAGTTCCGTAACCTGCCTGCCGGGTCGATCGCCGCGGAGATTCCGTTGTTCGCGGCGCGCACGACGGGGAGGTGCGTTTCCCTGGCCCTCGCCGCGACCATCCTCGCGTGCCATTCGGGAAAGACGCTCCCGTCCCACCACGCGTCGTTCGTCAGCACGACGAGGAGGTCGGCCCCGGCGTCGCGGTATCGACGCGCGAGCGCGTCGTACATCCCCTCGAAGCAGATCAGCACGCCGATCCGGGCCCCGCCCACCTCGAAAAGCGGCGGGGGCGGCCCGGGAGTGAACGGCCCGAGCAGGGTCAGCAACGACCGACGCTCCCCGGCGGTGCGCCGGTGCGGATCCCAACCGAACGCCCGCACGAACGGAACCCCTTCGACGAACGGGAGCAGATGCTGCTTTCCGTACCAGACGGCCGGTCGGCCGTCCGGATAGGCGATCGCCGCCCCGTTGTAAAGGGCGGTCACGACCCCCGCGTCGCGTCTCGCGATCTCGCAGCCGTAGAGGATCGGCACTCCGACACGGCGGGCGAGCGCCTCCATCTCCGGGTCCCGGAACGCCGCGGCACCGTCCCAGAGGAGAGGCGATGGACGCGCCGTTTCCGGCCAGACCACGAGGTCGGCGTCGCGGGCGGCATCGACGGTCAGCCCCTCGAGCCGGGCCCAGAGCGCCGGCCAGCGGTCCTTCCGCATCTTGTCGGCGAGCTCCACCGCCGGCTGCACGACCCCGACGCGCAGGGGGTGAGGCGCGGGAACGGACGGACCGACGGCGTCGAGGAGCACGGGGCTCAGCCAGACCGCGAGCGCCGACGACGCCCAGACCGCCGCCCGGGGCCGGCTGCCCCTCGTCTCGATCGCGCGATCCAGGAGCGCGGCGCTCGCGAACACGAGGACCTCGAGCCCGGTCGGCCCGATCCACGGGCTCGCGGCGAGCCACGCGGGGTCGGTGCCGAAGGCGTGCGCCAGCCGATCCGCGGGGAACGAGAGGTCCCCCAGCGTGCGCAACCAGCCCCCCAGGACGTACAGCGCGCCGAACCCGACGCCGCGAGGAATCCGAAGACGCCGCTCGAGCACGAAGGCACCCCAGCACTCGAGCACGCCGAACGGCAGGATGAAGACGATGGCCAACGCGTAGATCGCGATCGCCAGCGGCGAGTAGCTCAGGAGCGCGAGGAGGAAGTGCGCCGCGACGACGTACCTCGCGGCGCCGAAGGCGAGCCCGAAGGCCACCGCTCCGCGCGGCGTCCGGACCCGACGCAACCCGCGCATCGCCAGGAGCATCGCGACCGGGAACAGCGGCGCCAGGCCGAGCGGAAGCCAGCACAGCCCCGCGAGCCCCCCGGCGGCCGTCGCGGCGAGCACGAACGATGCGTCGCGCCTCACGCGCGCACCAGCACGAGGCACGCGTTGTGCCCGCCGAAGGCGAACGAATTCGACATCGCCGCGAGCGGCGAGACGTCGCGATTCTCCCGCGGGAGGTTCAGATCGCACGCCGGGTCGGGGCGGTCGAGGTTGACGCAGCGGTGGACCAGCCCGCGCGCCAGCGAAAGCGCGGTCGTGATCGCCTCGATGCCGCCCGCGGCGCCGATCGCGTGGCCGGTCATCGCCTTCGTCGAGTTGACGAGCAGGTCCGCCGACTTGCGACCGAAGACCCGGTGGATCGCCTCGGCCTCCTGGGGATCGTTGCGCCGGGTCGCCGTGCCGTGGGCATTGAGGTAGCCGACGTCCCCCGGGGCGAGATCGGCGTCGGCGAGAGCCCCGCGCATCGCGCGCACGATCTGCCCGCCGCCGGGCTCCGGCTGCATCATGGAGTGCGCGTCGCAGGTCGCCGCGTACCCGGCGATTCGCGCGTAGGCCCTCGCCCCGCGCGCGCGGGCGTGCTCCTCCCGCTCGAGCACGAGCAGGCCCGCACCTTCCCCGAGCACGAAGCCGTCCCGGTCCACGTCGAACGGGCGCGACGCGCGCTCGGGCTCGTCGTTGCGCGTGGACAACGTCCGGAGCAGGTCGAACCCCAGCAGGCCGTAGCCGTCCACGTCGGAGAGCGTCTTTTCCACGCCCCCGGCGAGCGCCACGTCGAGCACGCCGTCGCGGACGAGGCGATACGCGTCTCCGATCGCCATCGTCCCGGCGGCGCACGCGGTCGAGACCGTCTTGTTCTCGCCGCGGAATCCGAAACGGATCGCCACCTGCGCGGGGAGGGCGTTGGGGATCAGCATCGGAAGGGCGTAGCGCAGGGTCCCCGAGAACCGTTCGCCCAGGACCCACGCGCGGTGGGACTCCTCGAGGGTGCACAACCCGCCGATCCCGGTGCCGAGCACCACGCCGACGCGATCGGCGTCGACGCCTTCGAGCGCCTCGGACGATCGCGGCGAGAGCCCGGCATCCTCGAGGGCGAGCGCCGCCGCCGCGAGGGCGAACCGCGACGCCGGGTCGAGCAGATCCGCCTCGCGCGGGCTCAGCCCCAGTGCCGCCGGATCGGGGTCGTCGACCGGAGCCCCGAGGCGCGAGCGGAACCCCCGGCTCCGGAACCATGGGAACTCCAGCCGCCGCACGCCGGATGCACCGCGTCGGATGCCGTCCCAGAACGCGGCCACGCCGCACCCGATCGAGGTGATCGGACCGAGTCCCGTGATGACGACGTCCTGTCCGCGTGCGGGCATCGAACCCCCACTCCCTCCGGAGTTCGGCGCGCAGAACGTACCCACGCCCCCCGACCACGGCCATAAGTTCTTTGTTTGTATGAAGTTATGACATAGCGCCCATCGTGCAGCAGCATCTTTCGCATGCGGGGCCGGAGTGCTAGCGTGAGCGACGCGAGGTCCCGACGAGCGCCGTAGCGGCCCCTCCCGGCCCCACGGCGTCGCGCGACGTTCGCCCCGATGGACGCTCGCGACGGGGGCGAACGCCATGTCCAGGAAGTTCCGCGGGGCAGCCGGCGCGCTGGCGCTGGCGCTCTTCACCTCCGCGCACGCGGCGATCGTCCACGTGCGAACCGGCGGCAGCGACGCAAACTCCGGCGCCGACTGGGAGCAAGCCAAGGCCACGGTCCAGGCCGCGATCGACGTCGCGCAGGCGGGCGACGAGATCTGGGTCGCGACCGGCTTCTACCACCAGCGCATCCACAACCGTCTCGTCGCGGGGAACGCGATCGACGTCGCCTTGTACGGCGGGTTCGCCGGGACCGAGACGTCGCGCGACCAGCGCGACTACGTGACGAACCCCACGGTGCTCCACGGCGACAACGCGGGCGTCGTCGTGTCGATCACCGGTGGGGCGGGGCCCGAGACGCGCATCGACGGGTTCGTGATCACCGGGGGGAACTCCAACGGCGGAGGCGGGATCGCGATGACCGCCTCGGCGCCGGTGATCGCGAACAACGTGATCAAGTTCAACCTGACGAGCGGCCCCGGCGCGGGGATCCTCAGCTACGCCTTCGACCCGGTGCGAAACCTCCAGCCCGTGATCACCCACAACGTCATCACCGACAACTTCTCCTACGAAGCGGAGGGGGACGGCGGCGGCATCGGGTGCGTCGGGTCCAGCCCCGAGATCAGCTGGAACTTCATCGCGCGCAACCGCGCGAACCAGAACGGCGGCGGCATCGTCTGCTGGGCCGCGGGGGACGAAGCCGCGCCCCTGTCCTCCTCCCCCACGATCGCGAACAACTGGATCGTCGCGAACTCGGCCAACATCCTCGACGGAGGCTCGGACCAGAACTGGGGCGGCGGCGCCATCTTCGCCTCGGCGACGGACATGACGGGCGAGCCGATCGGCGCGGACAGCGAGCCCACGATCGTGAACAACGTGATCGCCGCGAACGGCGCCTGGCGCGGCGGCGGGATCGCGCTGATGAACTCGATCCACTCCTCCGCGACCGTGGTCAACAACACGATCGTCGGCAACAGCGGCGCCGGGGTCTTCTGGGAGAACACCGCGCCGAAGCTCGCCAACAACGTCGTCGCGTTCAACACCATGGGTCTCTCGCGCAACCCGGTCGGGAACACGGAGGCGACGATCGTCGCGAACGACGTGTGGGGGAACCAGCTCCACGGGCTCGACATGGACTACGTCCGCCTGGACGATGCGACCGGGAGCAACGGGAATCTCTCGGCCGACCCCCAGCTCGCGAACTGGAAGATGCGCGGGATGCGCCTCCAGCCGTCCTCCCCCTGCGTGAACGCCGGCTCGTCGACGTGGATCCAGGGGAGCTGGCCCGACCTCGACGGCCAGGCCCGCACGCTCGGCGCCGCGGTCGACATCGGCGCCGACGAGTCGGACGGAACGCCGTGGAACGTGACGGGGGCCCGGTTTCACGTGAAGCCTACGGGAAACGACGCGTTCGACGGGCTCGGCTGGGCGACCGCGAAGCGGACGGTGCAGGCCGCGCTCACCGCGACCAGGGACGCGCCCGGGGAGGTCTGGGTCGCCGCGGGGACCTACCTCGAGCACGTCACCGTCGGCGCCTTCGCCTGGCTGTACGGCGGGTTCGCGGGGAACGAGACCGCATTCGTGCAGCGTGATCCCGCGACGAACGTGACGATCCTCGACGGCGGCGGCACCCCGACCGTCGTGACCAGCGAAAACGCCGGCTACCTCGCGAGCACGATCGACGGGTTCACGATCCAGAACGGCGGGCACTGGAGCGGCGGGAATCTCTGGGACGTCGTCGCCACGACCGCTCGGGGCGCCGGGGTGTACAGCCTCGTCTCGGGCCCGCTCCTCGAGAACAACGTCATCCGCCGGAACTCGACGGGGTCCCCGTTCGATCCGATGTCGCCCACGCCGGCGGGGGGCGGGATCGCGGGCTTCCTGAGCACCGTCGTGGTCCGCAACAACGAGATCACCGACAACGAGATCCTGGGGATCGCCGGCACCGGCGGCGCGATGTGGTTCAACCTCTCGTGGCCGCTCGTCGAGAACAACCGCATCCACCACAACTACGGGAAATACGGCGCCGCCTTCTACGCCTTCGCCTCCGCGCCGCGCCTGACCGGCAACGTGATCGAGTCCAACACGATGTACAACTGGAGCGGCCTCGTGAACGGGCCGACGACGGGGGCGGTCGAGTTGTTCGAATGCCTCGACTACCTCGTCGATGCGAACGTCTTCCGCGCGAACGTCGGAGCCTCCGGCGGCGCGATGTACGTGGGCTCGAGCTTCGCCGGGCGCGTCGAGAACAACCTCTTCGAGAGCAACCGCGCCTGGGACTACTCGGGATTCGGGCAGGGAGGCATCGGCGGCGCGATCTACATGATCGTGCCGGCGACCCCGAACGACGACCAGGCGATCGTCAACAACACCTTCGTCGGAAACGAGGCCACGAACGTCTACGCGGGGGAGCAGGGCGCGCTCGCGATCTCCCCGCTCTCCAACCGGCTGACGATCGCCAACAACGTCTTCGCGTCGAACACCTCGGGCATCTACCGCACGATCGGGTCCGAAGCCTGGACGCCCACGCTCCTCTCGAACGTCCTCTGGAACGGCGGGGCGAACTTCGTGAACCTGCAGCCCGGCCCCACCGACAGGGTGATGGATCCCCAGCTGCACGACGTCGCGGGGGCGGTCTACCACCTCGAACCGGACTCCCGCTGCGTCGACGCCGGCGTGAACGCGGCGTTGCTGCGCCGGGAGGCCGACGTCGAGGGCCACCCCCGCATCGTCGACGGGAACTACGACGGAACCGCGATCGTCGACGTCGGTGCCTGCGAATGCCCGCGGGACCGCGACGACGACGGGGTGCTCGACGACGTCGACGCCGACGACGATGCCGACGGCGTGACCGACGCGCTCGACAACTGCGCCTTCGACGCCAACCCCGCGCAGGCGGACCTCGACCTCGACGGGAAGGGTGATGCCTGCGACCCCGACGCCGACGGCGATCGCGTCGACGAGTCGCACGCGTCGGCCTCGCGCCTGCCCTTCGCGGCGAAGGACGCGACGGGTGCCTCGAGCACGCTGCCGACGCAGCCCGCGAACGCGTACCTCCAGGTCGTCGTCTGGGACGGCGCGGGCACGAACGGTCTCGGCTGGTGGGACGCGACGAACCGGGACTGGATCGACGGAGGCGTCGCCGCCTATCGCAAGCCGATGGCGATCTACGTCGATCCCGGCGCCTGCGGCTGCATCGACCTGCGCGAGGGGGACACGCTGGCCGTCGACACCGACACCGGGACGATCGTCGCGCTCCTGCCGGACCGTCCCGCGGGCTGGCAAGGATGGCTGTTCGTCGCCGACGACGGCTCGACCTGGCTCGAGGACACGATGGCGACGCTCGCACGCGGACCCGCTCCGCTCCCCGGGGACAACTGCGCCGGCGCCTTCAACCCCGCGCAGAGCGACGTCGACGCCGACCTCGAGGGGGATGTTTGCGACCTCGACGACGGGATCGTCACGTTCACGGCGCATCGCGACGACGGGCTCGACTGGCAGGCCGAGACCGGGTTCGCGGCCTGGAACGTCTACCGCGGCGATCTCGCGGTCCTGAAGGGGACCGACGTCTACACGCAGGCGCCGGGGTCGAACCCGCTCGCCGCGCGGTGGTGCGATCTCGCCGCGACTTCGCTGTCCGACGCGACGCTCCCGGTCGGCGGCGCGACGGCCTTCTACCTCGTCACCGGCGAGAACGCCGGCGGCGAGGGAACGCTCGGGATGCGCAGCAACGGCAGCCCGCGTCCGAACGCGACCCCCTGCCCGTGATCGCTAGAACGGGCTTCCGTCGTCGACGACCGCGCCGAGCGGCGTCGGCTCGGGGTCGTTCGCGGCGGTGATCCAGGTCGCGGCCGCGATCGCGCCGCCCAGACCGATCGTCCCTGCGAGAAGCCACGCGATCGCGGTGGCGATCGCCGCCCTGGGTTCCGTCTGCGTCGTCATCGTCGTGCCCTCCTGCGTCGATCCCGCCGCTACAACATCCCTAGGCCTCCGGAAAACACTGACTATGCTGTCTGCAAGAAACATGTATCCACAAAACGGGAATGCAAGTGTCTCCCGCCTCATGAATTGCCACTGTGTTAGTAGGGATTGAAGCCTATAGGCCGTGCCGCTCGAGCTTCCGGTAAAGCGTCGCGCGGGAGATCCCCAGAAGACGCGCCGCTTTCACCCGGTTCCCGTCGGCCGCGCGCAGCGCGCGCTCGAGCTCGGCCTTCTCCCCGGCGCGCAGGGAGAAGACCGCGCGCCGCGACGGCGCTTCGCCGCGCCCGCCGATCGAGGGATCCGAGGCGACGAGCTCCGCCGTGATCGCGCGGTTGCCCGCGAGAAGATCGAGCCGCTGGAGCACGTTCTGAAGCTCGCGCACGTTCCCCGGCCAGGAGTGCCGCTCCAGGATCGCGAGCGCCGCGTCGTCGATCGGCGTGGCCTTCCGCCCGCGCTCCCGCGCGATCCGCTCGAGGAAGGACGCGACGAGCAGCGCCACGTCCCCGGGCCGATCGCGAAGCGGCGGCAGCTCGATCGTCAGGACCTGCAGGCGGTAGAGGAGGTCCTGTCGGAAGCGCCCCGCGCGGATCTCGCCGCCGAGATCGCGGTGCGTGGCGGTGACCACCCGGACGTTCACGGGGATCGCCTTCTCGCCGCCGACGGGGCGGACGAGTCCGTCCTCGAGCACGCGCAGCAGCTTCGCCTGCATCGGCGGGGGCATGTCGCCGACCTCGTCGAGGAACAACGTCCCGCCGTCGGCCCGCTCGAACAGCCCTTCGCGCGCGCGGTCGGCGCCCGTGAACGCCCCACGCACGTGACCGAACAACTCGCTCTCGAGCAGCGACTCGGGAATCGCCGCGCAGTTCTCCGAGAGGAACGGCCGGCGCCGGCGCGGCCCCTGGAAGTGGATCGCCCGGGCGACGAGGTCCTTGCCCGTGCCGCTCTCCCCGCGGATCAGCACCGGCAGCTCGCTCGCCGCGATCTTCTCGACCAGGGAGAACACCGCGCGCATCGCGGGCGAGCGCCCCACGAGGCTCCCGTGGCCGGTCGCCGCCTCCGCGGCCGCCTGGAGCTGGCGGTTGTGCCACTCGAGTCGCTGGCGCATCCGCGCGTTCTCGACCGCGAGCCCCGCGTGATCGGCGAACGCCTCGACGAAGCGGAGATCCTCCGGCGTGAACGCGCGGCCTCCTCGGCGGCTGTCGAGGTAGACGGTGCCCAGGATCCGGCCGCGCGCGCGCAGGGGCACGCACATCAGGGAGCGGATGCCGTAGAGGCTCACGCTGCGAAGGTCGCGGAAACGCTCGTCGCGCCCCGCGTCGAGGGCCACGATCGACCGACCCTGCCCCGCCTGCGAGACGATTCCGAGGCTGTAGCTCTCGGCGTCGCGGGCCGTCTCGGCGTCCAGATCGCGCGACGCGTGGACGACGAACGTCCCCGCCTCCGGCCCCTCGCGGTCCTCCCGCAGGAGCACGAGACCCCGCTCGGCCTCGACCGTGCGCAGCGCCATGTCGAGGATCGACTCGAGCAGCGCGTCGGGATCGTTCTCGGAGTTGAGGACGCGGATCATCGAATAGAGCGTTTCGAGACGTCCGCCCGGGGCGCCGGCCTCGGCTTCCGGACGCAGCCCCGCGTACACGGGTCGTGCCTCGAAGGTGGCGCGCACGGCCGGGTCCTGGATGCGCGCGGCCGCGCGGGCGAGGAGCTCGCGCCCCTCGACGACGGCGCCCAGCGCCGCGCACGCCCGCGCCTCGAACGCGGGGTATCCCGCTTCCGCGGCGATCGCGCGCGCCGCCGCGGCCTTGGCGCGAGCGCCGGCCGCGTCGCCGCGCGACGCCGCCGAGCGCGCGAGCGCCAGCGCGGCGCGGATGCGGATCTCGCGCGTGGGGGTGCCGCCGTGGGCTTCGACCGCCAGGAACTCCGCCTCCATCCCGGCCGCGTCCTCGGCGGTCGTCGCCGCCCGCCGCTCCATCTCGATCGTCAGCGCCATCAGCCACGGGCGCGGTTTGCGCCGCTCGCGACAGCGGGCGAGGACGTCCTCGAGCGCCGCCTCGAGCACCGCGGGAGCCGCGGCACCCGTCTCGATGGACGCATCGACGAGGAGCATCCGCGCGTAGTCGACGTTCTCCGGCTCGACGCGGCCGAGGGGTAGGGACAACGCGTCGCGAAGGTCGGCGGCCGCTTCCGCCGCCCGACCGCAGCGGATCTTCGCGTCGGCGAGGTTGCACCGGCCCACCAGCGCGAGATTCGGATCGCCCAGGCGCGCGGCGAGGTCGACCGCCCGGCCCGCCAGGCGCATCGCGACGTCGAGGCGGCCGTCGTCGATCGCGATCGCGGAGAGGCGCGACAGGCACGCTTCGACCAGGTCGAGGTGCCCCTGCGCCGTCGCCTGATCCCGCACCTCCTCGAGGGTGCGTCGCGCGGGATCGAGCCGGCCTTCCCGCCAGTCGAGCACCGCGAGTCCGATGCGCGCCTTGAGCGCGTCGGACTCCCGCTCGCGCCCGCCCGCGCGCAGGCACGCCGCGATCGCCGCCTCGAGATCGCGCTGCGCCTCGGGATCCCCCGCGCGCAGGCGGCACGTCGCGAGCGCATGCGCGACCTCGGCCGCGGCGTCGGCCTCCCCCAGCTCTCGCATCCGTTCTCCCGCCTCGCGCAGCACGGGGATCGCCTCGGCCTCCCGACCCAGGCGACCGAGCGCGATCCCGCGGGCGCGGAGGGCGTGGGCGGCGGCGAGCGCGTCCCCCCCCGCGGCGAGGGCCCCCGCGAGGGCGAGCGCGGCGTCGAATCGACCGGCCTGCGCGAGCGCGCAGGCCCTCCGTGCGAGCGCGCGATCGCGGAGGGACGCCTCGCGCGCGTGACGCGCGGCGTGGGCGTACGCCGTCGCGGCCCGATCGTGTTGCCCCGCCGACGCGAGCGCTCCGGCGCGCCGGATCCAGAGCTCCGAGCGCCCCTCCCGCGCCCGGCGCATCGCGACGAGCGCCCGCCCGTAGCGGACCGCGGCCTCCCCCGGATCGCCTCCCGCCTCGGCGGCCTGCGCGGCCCGCGTCGCGAACCCGGCGGCCTTCGTCGGCTCCCCCGCGCCGTTCCACAGCCGGTAGAGCAGCCACGGGTCGGCCCCGTCGCCGGCGAGCGTCACCGCCTCCCGGTGTCGCGAGGCACGGGTATCCGGGTCCATGGTTCCGAGCACCCGCTCCACGAGCCCGCGCGAGGTGGCGCGCCAGCCCCCGCCCGAGCCCGACACCAGCCCCGACGCGACGACCTCCTCCGCCGCCTGACGGGCGGCGGGCCGATCGAGGCGCGCGAGGGTCGCCACGGCGTCGAACTCCGCCTCGCCCCCGAGGACCGCGAGCGCTTCGAGCCAGGCTCGCGCCGCCGGGGTCAGCGGCGACAGGCGCCCCTCGGCGATCCGCGCGACCGTCTCCCGCGACGCCCCGCGCTCCCACGCGGCGTCGACGAGCAGCTCGACGGCCGCGGCCGCGTTTCCCTCCGACGCATCGAGGAGCCACGCGACGCGCTCGTCCGCGACCTCTCCGCCGAGAGCCCGCTCCGCGAGGGCGCGCACCCCGGACTCGTCCAGAGGAACGAGGTCGAGCCGCTCGACGCCGCCGATCGTCCCCGCGTCGGCGAGCAGGCGGCGCAGGGAGGAGGCACGCACCTCGCGGGGGCGCAGCGCCGCGACGACGCGAACCGCGGGCTCGCCGGGATCGCGGGCGATCCGGTCGATGCGCGCGGCGGCCGCCGCCGCGGAGGCTTCGGTGTCGTCGAGGAGCAGCAGGCCCGGAGTCCGCACGTCGTCGACCGTGGTGCGCACCGCGACGCCGCGCTGGATCGCCGCGGCTTCGAGCCACCGCAGCACGCGCGTCTTCCCGGCCCCGGCGCCGCCGGTCACGAGCGCGACGCGCGGACCCGGGGCGGGATCGAGCCAGGCGCGCAGTCGCTCGATCTCCGGCTCGCGCCCCGCGGGCGCTCCCGAGGCCATCCGCGCCGCCCGGGTGACCGCGGTTTCCTTCGGCTCGCGCAGGCCGAGGGCCCCGTCCAGCGCGGCGAGCGCCTGCGCGGCACTCCCCGGCCGTTGGCGGGGATCGGCGGCGAGCAGCCCGGCCAGCCACGGGGAGAGTCGCGGATCGAATCCCGGCGGGAGCTCCGCGAGCTTGCGCGGCGCCGACCGCACCGCACGCGCGAAAGCCCCGATCCCGTCCTCCCCGGGAAGGAACGGAGGTGCGCCGAACACCGCCTCGTGCGCGACGACGCCGAGCGCGTAGAGATCGCTGCGCGCGTCGGCGCGCCCTCCCTCGAAGAGCTCGGGAGCCAGATAGGGAAGGGTGCCTCGCGCGCGGTACGCCTCCGCCGCCTCGTCCTCTTCCGCCAGAGCGAGGCCGAAATCGACCACGACGAGGCGGAACCCGAGCCTGGGACGATCGCGCACGAGCAGGTTCGCGGGCTTCAGATCGCGGTGGACCAGTCCGAAGTCGTGAAGGAACGCGAGGGCTCTCAGCGCCTCGACGAGCAGTCGCGGGAGGATCGACGGTCCCTCGCGGCGCACGGCCTCGACGAATTCGCAGCCGCGCACGAACTCGAGGGTGAATCGCGGGGTCCCGTCCGGGGCGTCGTGGAACTCGTGCACCTCGACGATGCCGGGGTGACGGAGGGTCGCGAGGGTCGCGAACTCCTTCCGCAGCGCCTGCTCGTGGCGGACGCGGTCCTCGCCCACGCCGCCCGGCTCCTTGAGCGCAACCCAGGCGCCCGCGCGACGCGAGTCCTCGACGAGCCAGACCTTTCCCGCCCCTCCTTCTCCGAGGATCCGACGGGGTTGGTACCGATCCACGCGGCGATGCTACTCCGCCCCGAGTCCGATATGTCTCGTTTTTGCGAAATCGGGAAGAGACGCGCGTCTGTCGCTTAACTGTCTGACAACACTAATCTTGTTTTGCAATACCGGTTCGTTTGTCTCGTTATCGAGACATGGCCTCTTGTCCCGGGTTGAACCGCGCCCGCGGCCGATCCGCGCGCACCTCCAGTCCTTTTCGCCGCAATCGGTCGACGATCGGGGCTCGGGAATCGTCTTTGCGGAGGAAGGGCGTGGGCTGGAGGTCAACATGAACACGATGCGTCGTCTCCTGTGGATCGTTTTCCTCGTCACCGCCGGCGCCGTCGCCTTCGCGTCGCTGGCCACTGCGGCCGAGACGCCGTGCGTGACGGCGGCCGTCGCGGCCCCGATCCGACTCCCGGACGGCTCCCTGCACGAAGGGGGCGAGCTCACGGTGTGCGACGTCCGCGCGCTCTCCCCGGTCGCGAGCTTCCATCGGATCTCGATCGACGGGCGGGCGGTGGGGATGTTCGTGAGCCGTCGCGGCGCGAGCGAAGCGGCCGCCGATTCGGCGCCGACGGTCCTCTTCGTCGACGACGACTCGGGAACGCTGGCGCTCGTGGGTTACGTCGTCTCGTCGTCGAGCGCGAGCACGTCCTTCCGGTTGGCGACCCCCCCGGCGGCGGTCGCGCGTCGCGGATCGGCCGCGGGGGCGGTGGTCGCGCTCGCCGCGTCCGCGCGATGAAACGCCCCGTGGAGGAGCCGCGCCCCGACCCCGATACGCTTTCCGGGTGGTCGGTCGAGGCGCGGCGACTCCTCCGGCTCCTCGAGGGCCCCGACGACGCGCAGGCGGGTCGCGTCGTCCCGTTCCGCCGCCCGGAGGACGAAACGCTCGAGCCACTTGCCTGACGCCACCCCCGCCGCCACACTGCCGGCGTGCCCACCATGGACGCGGAGCGGCGGCGGGGTCTGGCGCTCGCGCTCGCGGCATTCGGGTTCTGGGGGTTCGCGCCCCTCTACTTCAAGGCGATCCGCCATGTCGCCCCCCTCGACATCCTCGCCCATCGCGTCGTGTGGTCGGTGCCGTTCCTCGCGGCGCTGCTGTCCAGCGTGGGGACCTGGACCGGGGTGCGCGCCGCGATCGTCTCGAGGCGCACGCTCGGCACCCTCGCCGTCACCGCGGTCCTCGTCTCGGTCAACTGGCTGACCTTCATCTACGGCGTGACGAGCGGCCGCATCCTCGACACGAGTCTCGGCTACTACATCAACCCGCTCGTCAACGTGCTGCTCGGTCTCGTGTTCCTCCGCGAGCGGCTGACCCGCCCCCAGGCGATCGCGGTGCTGCTCGCCGCCGCCGGGACGTTCTGGTTGACCGTTTCGCTGGGCCGCTTCCCCTGGATCGCGCTCACCCTCGCGTTGTCCTTCGGCGTCTACGGACTCCTTCGCCGGGGCGTCGCCGTCGACTCGATGGGCGCGTTGTTCGTCGAGACGACGCTGCTCTTCCCGGTCGCGTGCGGGTTCCTGGTCTGGCTCGGTCTGGCGGGGAGAGGGGCATTCGTCGCGGCCGGCCCCTCCACCTCCATCCTCCTCGCCTGCGCGGGCTTCGTCACGGCGATCCCGCTGATCTGGTTCGCGGGAGCCGCCAGACGCCTGCCGTTCTCGTGGGTGGGACTGTGCCAGTACCTCGCGCCGAGCCTGACGTTCCTCCTCGGCGTGTTCGTCTACGACGAACCGTTCACCGCGGCCCACGGCGTCGCGTTCGCGTGCATCTGGACGGCGCTCGCCCTCTTCAGCGCGGACCTCGTCCGCAGCGCCCGACTCAGCCGTGATTCGCGCGATCCAGCTCCATCTGGAGCTGCTGGTGGGCCCGGTCGTTGAGCGCCCCGCCGTCGCGAAGACGCAACAGCTCGGCGGCCTGGGCCCGGTAGACCTCGCGGCGCACGTCGGCGGCGACCGCGAGGCGCCGTTCCGCGCGCGTCCTTTCGGTCGCGTCGGTGTCCTTCAGCGTCGCCAGCTCGTCGCTCATCGCGTCGCGGAGGCGATACACCGCGATCGGACAGCTTTCCTCCGTGCAGTAGGCGTCGAGGCGGGCGATTCCCGCGGCGAGCATCGCTTCGCGCGCGGCCCGCACCTCGGCGTCCGACGGATCCTCGGCCGAGACCCCGAGCGCGCGCACCAGCGGCCCCAGGGTCAGCCCCTGCCCGACGAGGGTCACCAGGATCACCACGAGCGTGCACGCCACGATCTGCTCCCGCCCGGGGAACGGCGTCCCGTCCGCGAGCAGCGGCGGGATGGACAGCGCCGCCGCCAGCGAGACCGCGCCGCGCACCCCGCACCAAGCGGCGATGAGGACGTAGCGCGGCGGCGGATAACCCTGCTCCAGGCGCCGCAGCCGTTCGGAGAGGATCAGGGGCACGTAGGCGCCCGGGAACACCCACGCGAACCGCGACGCGATCACGACGAGCGCCACGATGAGGGCGCTGCCGATCAGCCCCGGCATCGTCGTCAGGGCGTCGCTCAGGCGGTGGGGGGTCTCGAGGCCGACGAAGAGGAACATCAGGGCGTTGAGCAGGAAAACGAGCTGGCCCCAGACGGCGTACAACTCGACGCGGCTCTCCGGCGCGATCACGTGTTCCCGCCAGGACGCGACGAACCCCGCGATCACGACCGCGAGCACCCCCGACGCCCCGACCGTCTCGGCGACGAAGTAGGCGACGTAGGGCGCGAGGAGCGAGAGGGTGACCAGGATCTCGGTTCCGCGGGCCCTGCAGTTGAGCCACGCCGCCCCGAGACCGACGGCGACGCCGACGGCGACGCCCAGCCCCGCGATGCTTGCGAAGCGGATCCCGATCTCCCCCGCCTCGAACATCCCGGAGGCGACGACGACGGTGGCGAGGCTCACCCCGAGCAGGCCGGTCGCGTCGTTGACGAGGCTCTCGCCGCCGAGGATCGCCGTCGCGCGCCGTGTGATCCTCAGGCGCTCGAGCACCGCGTGCACCGCGACGGTGTCGGTCGGCGACACGATCGCGCCGAGGAGGAAACAGGCCGCCCAGGGGAGCTCCGGCATCAGCATCTTGGCGACGACGCCGACGGTGACGATCGTGAACGCGACGAGCCCGATCGCGAGCTGGAGGATCGGCCGCAGCCAGCGACGGAAGTCGATCCACGAGGCGTTCCACGCGTCGGCGTACAGCAGGGGCGGGAGGAACACCGCCAGCACGATCCCGGGCTCGATCTCCGGCGCGGCCAGTCCCGGGAACAGCGACCAGGCGAACCCCGCGACCGCGAGAAGGACGGGGACGGGGAACTCGAGGCGGCGCCCGGCCCAGGCGACCGCGGCGATCACGGCGAGGACGAAGAGGATGGAGGGAAGAACGTGGGCCATCGGCGGATTATCGGCGAGCCGAAACGGTGCGCACCCTCATTCCGTCCAGCCCGACGCCGGCCCCTGCCGGACGAACTCGATCTTCATGAACGGTTGCCACGCGTCGCCCTCGCGCTTCTCCGTGGTGGCGACGTAGCCGTCGGCCGTCCGGGTCCACGTGCTCCGCAGCACCCTGTCGCCCGCTTTCTCGTCGGGGAACCGCAGCCCGTCGGCCGTCGGCTCGATCGTTCCGCGCATCGTGCTCCCGAGGCTGTTGAAGTAGGTGAACTCGAGTTTCCCGGAGGCCTTGTCGTGGCCGAGGATCGTCTCGCCGGAGTACGGCCCCGCGCCGTCGATGACGCGGTGGCGGCTGCGGAGGAACTTCCCGCCCAGCATCGGCTCGTAACAGACGAGGTCCTTCGTCTTCCCGTCGGCGAAGGTCCCAAGGAAGCAGGACCCCGCGAGGAAGTCGAGGGGAGCGAGGGCGGGAGCCGCGGTGGACGCGGCGGCGGCAAGCAGGACGACGAGGGCGTACATGGGACCTCCCGGCAATCGCGTGGATTGTAGGCCGCTCGGGCCGCGTATGATCCGGTCCTCATGCTTCCGGCCCTCTTCCTCTGCCTCGCCCCTCCGCTCGTCGTCGGCCTGCACGGCGTCGGCGTTCCGGTCCCCGTCGGGATCGCGTCGACGCTCCTTCTCTCGGCCCTGATCGGCTGGCGGCGGCGCGAGCTCCTCGAGATTCCCTGGTCGCGCGTCGCGCGCCACCCGCTGGCGGGAGCGGTGTGGGCGATCGCCTTCGCCTTGGCGGTGGTCCAGGTGGGCCGTGTCAGCGTCTACATGGACGACGTCGCGCGTCCGGAGTTCTCGGCCCACCCCGGGGACCCGTTCCGCGTGGAGCACTGCTGCCTCACCGCCTACGCGGAGGCGGCGCGTCTGGCCGCCGAAGGGCGCCCGGACCTGTATGACGCGAACCTCTACCGCCCCGGCGGCGTCCCCCGGCGGATCGGCCCGCTCACGGTCGACATGTACCACTACCCGCCGCCCTTCCTCCTGCTCCCGGGCGCGGTGCGTCTGGTGGCGACCGATTTCTTCGAGTTCCGGCGGGTGTGGTTCGCGATCCAGGCGCTGGTGCTGCTCGCGGCGCTGCTCCTGCTCGCGCGCTGGATCGGCGGGGAGACCGGACGCGACGTGGCGCTCGCCGCGGCGCTCGTGGGCGCATCCCCGCAGACCGCGTGGGCGCTGCAGATGGGGAACTTCCAGATCACCGCGATCCCGGCCGCCCTGCTCGGGCTCGCCTGGGCGCAGTCCCGCCCGCTCCCCGGATCGGCGATGCTCGCGTGGGCGACGGGGGCGAAGATGTTCCCGGCGATGCTCGTCGTGCACGTCGTCGCGACGCGCCGATGGAGGCTCGTCGCGTGGATCGCCGGAGCGGGGATCGCGATCGCGGCGTTCACCGCCGCGGTCTACGGCCCCGACCTCTTCGTCCAGTTCGTCCGCGACGAGATGCCGCAGCTCGCCGACGGCTCGGCGTTCCCGATGACGGAGAAGCTGCGCACGATCCCGTTGAATTTCTCGATCTACGGCCTCGCGAAGAAACTCAACCTGCTCGGGGTCGAAGCGATCGACGTCCAGGCCGCGAAACGCGTCGCGCAGCTCTACGCGCTGCTCCTCGCGGGGCTCGCGGCATGGGCCGGATGGGTCGGCCGGGCGGTCGGGCTCCCCACGCAGGGCGCCGGGCGCCTGCGCCTCGCCGCGATGTGGCTGGCGATCCTCAACCTCGCCTCGTTCGCCGGACCGTTCGTCGGCGGCGGGTACGGGAACGTCGGGACGACGTGGCTGCTCAGCCTGCTCGTCGCCGGGGGGACCACGGCGGCACGACGCTTCGGGTGGCTCGCCGTCACGGTCGTCGTCGCCGGGCACGTGCTCCTCGTTCCTTCCTCCGGCATGGGCCTCGACCCGACGCCGGCGATTCTCTGGACGTCGGTGCTCGGTCAGCTCGGCGCGATCGGCGTGAACGTTTGGGCGGTATTCTCGTGGGTCCGGAGGCGACCGTGATCTTCGACATCGAGCGTCCCGATCCGAAGCTGCTGACGTATTACGTGCTCTCGTGCCTGCTGACCGGGCCGCTGTTCTTCATCCTGATCGTCCCGAACTACTTCCGGTACCACACGATGCGATTCCGGTTCGACGACGAGGGGATCTCCATGCGCTGGGGGATCCTCTTCCGCCGCGAGATCCACCTGACCTACGCGCGCATCCAGGACATCCACCTCGTCAGCAACTTCGTGGAGCGGTGGCTGGGCCTGGCCAGGATCCAGATCCAGACGGCGTCGGGAAGCTCGAAGGCCGAGATGACGCTGGAGGGGATCCTGCAGTACGAGCGGGTCCGCGACTTCATCTACTCGAAGATGCGCGGGTTCAGGTCCGGCGGGGTGTCCGCGCCGGCCCACCCGGACACATCGCACGCCGAAGCCATCGCGCCGATCCTGAAGGAGATCGCCTCCGAGCTGCGCGCCATCCGCGCGCGCCTCGAAGGAGGCGCCGACCGTGTATGAGAGCCTGAAGGCGGTTCTCCTCCGCCTGCTGAAGGTGCCGCCGGAGCCGCACGCCCCCTCGGGCTCGCCGGGGAGCGTCAAGGTCTTTCGCGCGGGGCGCAACTACTATCGGTACAAGCTCGTGTTGTGGGCGATCCGCCAGCTCGGCGCCGTGGTCGGCGCGGTCGTCGTGCTCGTCTCCGTCGGCGAGGCGATGGAAAGGGGCGCGGCCAAGGCGAAGGCGAAGCTCGAGGCGGAACCGGACCGGGCCTTCATCGCCCGCCACTTCGACACGGCGCAGACCCTGTTCGAGATCTTCGAGATCGCCGGCGTCGGCTTCCTCCTCGTGCAGATGCCGTTCACGTTCGCCGCGGTGCGCCTGGACTACGAGATGCGCTGGTACGTGACGACCGACCGGAGCCTGCGCATCCGCGAGGGGATCGTCACCGTGCGCGAGATGACCCTCACCTTCGGCAACGTCCAGAACGTGTCGGTGCGCCAGGGGCCGCTGCAGCGCCTGCTCGGCCTCGCCGACGTGGTCGTCGAGACGGCGGGGGGCGGCGGATCGCGGTCGGCGGACTCGCACGAGGCCGGGCCGTCGCTCCACGAGGGGTACCTGCGCGGCGTCGACAACGCGGAGGCCGTGCGCGACGCGATCCTCGAGCGGCTGCGGCGTCTCAAGGACGCGGGGCTCGGGGATCCCGAAGACCCGGTCGCCGAGTCCAGCGCCGTCGACGACGTCGCGGCGGCGCGGGAGGTCCTCGACGAGGTCCGGGCGTTGAGGCGCGCGCTGGCGACGCGCTCCTGAGGCCTCCGCGGTAGGGATTCGCCCCATGGCCGGGCCGAACCGCCCCGCCGATCATGCCCACCGGCCGGCACTCGTCTTCGGGGTCTCCGTGCGCCCCCCGCGATTGCCATTTCCCATGAGGTGCGGCCATGAACGTGTTCTTGAAACTCGGAACGATCGCTGTGATGACCGGGACCCTGGCGGTCGCCGCGGATACGAAACAACCGTACCGCCCCGACCCGTGGATCACGACGAAGACCAAGCTCGCTCTCTACACCGCCGAGGACGTCTCGGGAACCAGCATCAACGTGGACACCTTCAACGGGCGGGTGACCCTGCACGGCAAGGTCGAAACGGCCGCCGAGCGGACGCGCGCGGAGGAAATCGCAAA
Source organism: Candidatus Polarisedimenticolaceae bacterium (assembly GCA_036376135.1). Lineage (NCBI taxonomy): Bacteria > Pseudomonadati > Acidobacteriota > Candidatus Polarisedimenticolia > Candidatus Polarisedimenticolales > Candidatus Polarisedimenticolaceae > Candidatus Polarisedimenticolaceae bacterium. Next base: position 33,320 of record DASVAW010000132.1, read on the forward strand.
GCGAATCGAAGGCGTCCTGGGGGTGCGCAACCTGGTGCAGGTCGTTCCCGGCACGAAGAAGAAGTCCGTGAAGTTCGAGGATGCGGTCGTCGCCGATCGCGTGAAGCTCGCGCTGGACTCCGATGCGGCCCTGAAGGACAGTCAGGTCCGCGTCGCGTCGGTGAACAACGGCGTCGTCCTGCTCGACGGGAAGGCCTCGAGCCTGTCGGCCCATCTGCGCGCCGTCCGGGTCGCGACCCGCGTCGAGGGCGTGAACCGCGTCGCCAGCGAGGTGAAGAGCCCCGAGGTGTTGTCGGATCGGGAGATCCGGATGGAAGAGGAGGCCGCGCAGAAGGCCCCCGCCCCGAGCACCGGCACGGGCTCGACCTTCTTGGACATGTGGATCACCACCTCGTCCAAGGCGCGGCTGCTCGCCGACGGCGACACGCCGGCGATGGACATCAACGTGGACACCGACGACGGCGTGGTGACGCTTTTCGGCGTCGTCCCGACGGAAGGTTCCAAAGCGGCGGCGGAGGCCGAGGTGTGGAAGGTGTCGGGCGTGAAGAAGGTGGACAACGCCCTGCAGGTGGTTCCCTCGAAGGACCAGAAGGCCGTCGAGGTGCGGGATGCCGACGCCGTGACGGACGCGAAGGCGGCCCTCGCGGAGAAGGCCGCGTTCAAGGACGTCTCCGTCGACGTCAAGAACGGCGCGGCGAGGCTCACGGGAACCGTGGCGAATCAGGCCGACTGGCTCATGGCCGCGGTGACGGTCCGCTCGAGCCCCGGGATCCGCTCCGTCAACAATGACCTCAAGGTGAAGCCCTAGGCCTCGGGCCCTTCGTCGTCGGCGCCGTCCTTCGGGTCGGCGTCGGCGGCCGGGGGGACGGTGGGTCGGGCGCTGTAATCTCGCCGGCTGTTCCGGCCCTTGTCACGCGATTATCACCCGTTCCGGTAGCGCCGTCCCGGTCCTTGCCCGTATAGGACAGCCGGCCGCCCCGGAGGATGACCCTTTGTCCCGCGCCCCGTACTCCGCGTTCCTCGTGCTCGCGACCCTCGCGGAGGACCTCCTGCCGTCGGGAGCCCGCGCAGCCACCCCCCCGCCCGGATTCGAAGACCGCGCACTGGTGGGCGTGGACGCTGAAGGCGGCGCTCCGTCCCCCGTCGGCATCGCCTTCGAGCCCGACGGCGGCGTGATGTTCGTCATCGAGAAGGGGGACGGGACCGCCGTCGGCCAGGCACGCGTGCGGCGCTGGCACGCGGCGACCGGCGGCGTGTCGACCGCGCTGACGATCCCCTGCGTCGACAGCACCGGCGAACGCGGCGTGCTGGGCATCGCGGTGGACCCCGACTACGACGAGCCGGGCGGTGCGTCCCGATACGTGTACCTCTATTACACGCGCGTCGCCGGGCAGTCGGGCTCGGCGTGCCACATTCCGGAGACGCAGGCCGGCGCCTACAACCGCGTGGCGCGCTACCGCGAGACCGGTGGAGTGCTCGTCGAAGAGCAGACGCTCCTGCAGGGTCCCCGACTCGGCGCGAACAACCACCAGGGCGGCGCGCTCCGCTTCGGGAACGACGGGACCCTCTTGATCGCCATGGGGGACAACGACACGGACGCTTATCCCGTACCCGCCGCGCGCGACCTGTCCGACCTCCGGGGCAAGATCCTCCGCATCCACCGGGACGGAACGATCCCCGCGGACAATCCGTTCGTCGGGCAGGCGGGCGTGCGCCCCGAGATCTGGGCGTACGGCCTGCGCAACCCGTTCCGCACCTCGGTCGATCCGGATACGGGCACCTTCTACATCGGCGACGTCGGCGAGGCGCGCTGGGAGGAGATCAACGCCGGAATCCCAGGAAGCGACTACGGCTGGCCGTGTCTCGAGGCGACGAGCACGTTCGCCTCGTGCGATCCTCCCCCGACCGCCGATGTGAAGCCGATCTACGCGTACGGCCACAACGGGCAGACGCCGCCGGTGGAGGGGGACTCGGTCATCAGCGGCCCGGTCTACCGAGCGACCGCTTTCCCCCCCGACTACCACGGGAAGTACTTCTTCGGAGACTACGGCGGGAACTGGGTACGCCGCGCTCGCATCGCGGCGGACGGGACGCTGACCGAGATCGAGACCTTCCTTCCCGACGCGACCGCCGTGGTCGACCTCGCCGTCTCGCCGGCGGGCTGCCTCACCTGGGTGAGCATCGTCGAGGGCGTCCGCGAGGTCTGCCACGTCGGCGGCTCGAACGGCCAGCCGCACGCGGTGGCCTTCGCCGCGCCGAACTCCGGATTGGCCCCGCTCACGGTGCAGTTCGACGGCACGGCGTCGAACGACCCGGACCAGGATCCGCTCGCGTACGCCTGGGAGTTCGGCGACTCCACGTCGAGCTCCGAAGCGGCCCCGCAGAAGACCTACACGACCAACGGGGTCCGGCAGGTGGTGCTGACCGTGGACGACGGACGCGGCACGGCGAACTCGGCGGACCAGGCGCCGCCGGTGCGCATCGTGGTGGGGAATCGCGCTCCGGCCGGAACGATCGTCACCCCGCCCGACGGCGCACGTTACGACGCGGGGGACACCATCTCCTATTCGGGCTCGGCCACCGACCCCGAGGACGGTGCCCTGCCTCCGTCGGCATACGCATGGACCGTGGTGTTCCACCACGGCGGACACACGCACCCGTTCCTGGGGCCCGTCACCGGCGCCACCTCCGGCAGCTTCGAGATCCCCACGTCCGGCGAGGACGCCGACGACGTCTTCTTCCGGATCCTGCTCCGGGTGACCGACTCCGGCGCGCCCCTCGGGAGCCCGGGCGCGCTCTCGCACGAATCCCGGGTCGACCTCCACCCGAATCTCACGACCCTGACCGCGGAGACGGTCCCCGCGGGGGCGGGTCTGGATCTCGGGATCGACCAGCGCTTCCAGCCCGCCCCCTTCGTGAAGTCGTCGGTCGTGAACTTCCCCCGGACCCTGACGGCCCCGTCGCTCCAGTCGGCGGCCGGTGCGTCGTGGGAGTTCGAGTCGTGGTCGGACGGCGGCGCGGCGGAGCACACCGTTCCCGCGCCCGCCGAGCCCACCGCCTACGTCGCCTCCTATCGCTGCCTCTCCGGCTGCGACTTCACGCCGCAGCTGACGGTGACGCGTCTCGTCGGGAGCGATGTGCGCTGGCATTGGGACGGTCTCGCGTGCGCCGTTTCACACGATCTCGTTCAGGGCTCCCTCGCCACGCTGCGGGGCGGCGGTGGGAGCTTCGGCGCGGCGGTCGAGCGGTGCGTGGCCAACGACCTGAAGGCGGTGGCCGTCGAGGAATCGGCGGTGCCGACGAGCGGCGGCTCCTGGTACCTCGTCCGCGGCGTCGGCTGCCTGGGCGCGGGGACCTACGACGAGTACGGGGTCGACTCCCAATCCGGCTCGCGGGACGCGGAGATCGCGACGTCGTCCTCGTCCTGCGCGGACGGCGACGAGCAAACCCCGACCTTGCAGCTGGCGAAGGCCGCGGCCGACACCGCGAACCTCTCGTGGTCGGGCGTCGGCTGCGCGAGCGCCTACGACGCGGTGCGCGGCGACCTCTCCGAGTTGCGGAGCTCCTCGGGGAACTTCACGGCGGCGGTGGAGGCGTGTGTCGCGAACGACCTCGTCACGACGTCGACGCAGGACGCCACCGCGACCCCGGTGGGCGGGGGGCTCTGGTATCTCGTCCGCGGCGTGGGCTGCGGTGGTCAGGGGACGTACGACGAGGACGGCGCGTTCGGCCAGGCGGCCTCGCGCGATGCGGAGATCGCCGCGTCTCCGCTCGCCTGCCCGTGACGGGACCGGCGTCGCGCCGTCGCGTCAGGCCTCGGGCTCGGTTTCGTCCTCGACTTCGTCCTCGTCGGCGGGGGTGGGCTGCGGGCCGAGCACGATCCCGGCGAGATCGGGGTCCTCGACCTCGACCTCCGCGTCCGGTTCGGTCCCGTCCTCGGCCTTCTTCGCCTTCGCCTCGAGGCGGCGGGCCTGCTTTTCCTTCTGCCGCGCCTGGCGGGCGACTTCCTTCTGCCGCTTGAGGAAGCTCGACCGGGTCTTGCTCATCGGGTGGCCTCCCGTGGGTCGGTGCTGCGGGCTATTCCTTCACGAGCAGCATCGTGGTCGGGTCGAGCGCGAGGTGCACGTCCGAGACCTCGGGATTGTCGTGATCCTTGAGGAGCTTGAGGTGCACGGCCTTGCCGTCGTGCGCCATCGTCACGATGACGTCGAACTCGTCCTTGACCGCGGCGACCGGCGCCGGAACGCCCTTCTCGTCGCGCGGCGACTCGCGGTGCGTCGTCGCCGACATCCAGCACTCGGCCTTGAGGTCCTTCGCGATCGAGCGGATCTCGCCGAGCGTCGCCGGCGTCGCGTTGTCGAAGTCGAACCCCTCGACGATCAGCGCCGCGGGGACGAAGTCGAGGACGTCGCGGAGCATCTTGATGTGGTCGCGGAGCTTGTCGGTCGTGTAGGTCCCCGCGAGGTAGCACTTGATGTGGCGCTGCCGCTCCATCTCGCGACGCACGCGCGGAGCGTCCTCGAGCTTCGCGGAGTTGGCGAGATCCATGAAGACCTCGTCGTAGAACTCGCGCACGTGGTCGATCGTCTTGCCGATCGCGACGTGCAGGACCTTCCGGCCGCGGAACAGGTCGTCGAGGGCGACCCCGACCAGGAACGCCGACTTCCCGATGCCGTGGCGGGCGACCACCACCCCGAGGTTCCCGGGTCCGAGGCCGCCGTGGATCGACTGCTCGAAGATGCGCAGGGCGCTGCGCTCGGCCAGCTCGTTGAGATGCATCGTCGTTCTCTCCTGCCTACTCTTCGTCTTCGACCTTGCCGGTGCCGTACTTCTTGATCAGTTCCGCCTCGACTTCCTTCGGGACCGGGGAGTACCGCGCGAACTCCATCGTGTACTCCGCCTTCCCCTGCGAGGACGACCGCAGGTCGGTCGAGTAGCCGAACATCTCGGCGAGGGGAACGTCCGCCTCGACGCGCACGAAGCCCTCGGCCTCGGTCGTCCCGACGATCACCCCGCGCCGCTGCATCACGGTGCGGACGAAAGCGCCCTGGAACTCCGTCGGGCCCTCGATCGCGACCTTCATGATCGGCTCGAGGATCGTCGGCTTCGCACGATCGTAGACCTCGCGGAAGGCGCCGCGCGCGGCGGCCTGGAAGGCGTTGTCCGAGGAGTCGACCGCGTGGGCGGCGCCGTCGTTGATGACGACGCGGAAGCCGGTGACGGGAAAGCCGATCAGGCGGCCCTTCTTCATCATCGACTTGAAGCCCTTCTCGACCGAAGGGATGTACTCGCGGGGAATCGAGCCGCCGAAGATCTCGTCGACGAACTCGAAGTCCCCCTCGGCCATCGGCTCGACGTACCCGGCGACGCGGCCGTACTGGCCGGAGCCACCCGTCTGTTTCTTGTGGGTGTAGTTGAATTCCGCCCTGCGGGTCGCGGCCTCGCGGTAGGCGACCTGCGGCGCGCCGGTCTCGACCTCGGCGCCGTATTCGCGCTTCATGCGCTCGACGTAGACGTCGAGGTGCAGCTCGCCCATTCCCGAGATGACCGTCTCGCCGGACTCCTCGTCGACGCGCGAGTGGAAAGTCGGGTCCTCCTTCACGAAGCGGTTGAGCGCCTTCGCGACGTTGGCCTGGGCCTTCTTGTCCTTGGGCTTGATCGTGAGGTGGATGACCGGCGCGGGGACGTGCATCGAGGTCATCGCGAAGCGGATCTTCGGGTCGCAGAAGGTGTCGCCCGAGGCGCAGTCGATCCCGAACAACGCGACGATGTCCCCCGAGTGCGAGGACTCGATGTCCTCCATCTCGTCGGAGTGCATGCGGATCAGCCGGCCGACGCGGACTTCCTTGTCGGTGCGCGCGTTGAGGATCGAGTCGCCGCGCTTGAGCACGCCCTGGTACACGCGGATGTACGTCAGCTGGCCGAAACGCGTCTCGTCCAGCTTGAACGCGAGGCCGACGAAAGGCAGCCCCGGATCGGACTTCAGGACGACCCGCTCCTCGTTCTTCTCGAGGTCGAGGGCCTCGTTCACGACCTCGGTCGGGTCCGGGAGGAAGTGGGTCACGGCGTCGAGCAGCGGCTGCACGCCCTTGTTCTTGTAGGCGGAGCCGCAGAAGACCGGCACGATCTCGCGGGCGATCGTCGCCTTGCGCACGGCGTCGCGGATCATCTCGGGGGTGGCCTTGTCCTCGAGGGCGGCCTCCATCAGCTCGTCCGAGAAAAGCGACACCGCGTCGAGCAGCTCGGCGCGGCGGGACTCGGCCTCGTCGCGCAGCTCCGCGGGGATCTCCTCGGCGCGGATCCTCTCGCCGTTGTCCCCGTCGAAGTACAGGGCCTTCATCTCGATCAGGTCGACGACGCCCTGGAAGGCGGCCTCGGCGCCGATCGGGATCTGGAGCATCACCGCGTTCTGCTTGAGTTTCTCGCGGAGCTGCTCGGTCACCTTGAAGGGGTTCGCCCCCGAGCGGTCCATCTTGTTCACGAACGCCAGGCGCGGCACGTTGTACCGGCGCATCTGGCGGTCGACGGTCATCGTCTGCGACTGCACGCCCGCGACGGAGTCGAGGACGAGGATCGCGCCGTCGAGCACCCTCAGGGAGCGCTCGACCTCGATCGTGAAGTCGACGTGACCCGGAGTGTCGATGATGTTGATGTGGTGGCTCTTCCACGTCACGTGGGTCGCGGCGGACTGGATCGTGATGCCGCGCTCGCGCTCGAGGTCCATCGAGTCCATCTTCGCGCCCACGCCGTCCTTGCCCTTGACGTCGTGGATGACGCGGATGCGCTGGGTGTAGAAGAGGATGCGCTCGGTGAGCGTCGTCTTCCCCGAGTCGATGTGCGCGCTGATGCCGATGTTGCGTACGTGTCGGAGGTCGCTGATCACGGGAAAACCCTCGATAAGGCGATGCTGCCGGACGAACGAAGCATCCTAGCAGACCGCTACAACCCCAAGCGAATCCGAGGGTTACGGCTTCGCGGCCAGCCCGCGCCGGACGGCGTCCACCGTTCGATCGAGCATCTCCGGCCGCGTCGCCGCGTACCCCATGTGCCCGACCCGGAAGTACCGGGTGCGGATCGCGGGGTGCAGCCCGCCCGCCACGATCACCCCCTCCCGAAGGATGCGCCCGACGAGCGCGGCGTCGACGCCGTCGGGGAACCACAACGCGCTCAGCGTCCAGGCCAGAAGCTCCCGCCGGACCGGGACCGGCCGGAGACCCAGGTCGTCCCATGCACGCCGCATGCGCTCGGCCGCCCGCTCGTGCGCCGCGAACCGCTCCTCGATCCCCCCGGCGAGCATTTCGCCGAGGCCGGTGTCCAGCGCCATCACGAGATTCGTCGCCGGGGTGGCGAAATACGACGGCCTGCGTGCCTCGTAGGCCTGCATGATCGGCCGCCACTGGAGCCAGTCGAGGCTCATCGGCGGCGCCGCCGCGAGCCCCTCCCGGGCGGCGAGCGCCCGCTCGGATGCGACGAGCAGCGCGAGCCCCGGCGGAAGCCCGATCGCCTTCTGGGAGGCGGTGAGGTAGACGTCCGCCCCCCAGGCCTCCATCTCGAACCGCTCCGCCCCGGTCGCGCACACGCCGTCGAAGACCGACAGCACCTCGCGCGCGCGGGCGAGGGCGGCGAGCGGCGCGGGGTCGACGCGCACCCCGGTCGACGTGTCGACGTGGGTCGCGAACAGGGCCTTCGCCTTCGGCCCGGCGTCGAGGCGCTCCGCGACCGCCTCGGGGGACGGCGCGTCGCCCGGCTCCGCGTCGATCGCGTCGATCGTCGCCCCGAGTCGCCGGAGCATCTCCTCCATCCGGTCCGAGAAGTACCCGGTCTTCACGACGACCACGCGATCGCCGCGGCCGACGAGGTTGGCGGCGGCCATGTCCATCGCCGTCGTCCCCGACCCGGCGACCACGAACGGCTGCGCGGAGCCGCCGGCGAGCCACACGCGGCGCATCCGCTCGAGCGCGCTCCCGAACGCCTCGACGACGCGCGCCTCGAGGTGCCCCGGCGGAGGCTGCGAGAACGCCTCGAGAACCGCGGGGGAGATCTCGATCGGTCCCGGGATCATGAGGAGGGGACGGCTCAAGCGCGGCTCCTCGCTCGCCTGGCGCGGAACACGAGCAGGAAGATCCCGGCGAAGATGCCGATCACGAACAAGGCGAGCAGGGGGACGAGAACGGCGAGCAGCGTCATGAGTAGGGACCCTCCCAGTTCGAGCGTGGAGACCAGCGGGTTCGCGATCCCCGCGGTCGTGAACAACGAGAGCTTGCGCGTTCCGACCGTCAGGGCCTGGACCGCCCCCGCCGTGCCGCCCCCGGCGATCGCCGCGAGGGTCCAGCGCAGCCACGGATCGACGTCGGTGAGGACCGACGCCGAGGCGATCACGCCCGCCGCGACCGCCATCGGGCTCGCGGCCGCGTCGAGCAGGTGGTCGAGCCACGGGACGTAATAGGCGCCGATCTCGAGGATCGTCGCGACGGCGAGCGCGAGGAGCGCGGCGTCGTTCGCGACCCAGCCGAACGTCGGCGCGATCTCGAGGTAGCCGCCGCGGGCGGCCAGCCCGAGACCGAGCAGCGGCAGAAAGACGCGGAATCCGCACGCGGCGGAGAGACCGATCCCGACGCAAACGCTCAGGAGCGTGTCCATGGAAAGGACTGTACCGCATGTGGCAGCGAACGCTACGCTGTCGCGCGTGGAACTCCGACTGAGCCTCGAAGCGCTCCTCGCCCCCGATCGCGTCCTCACGCGCCCGCTCGACCTCGCGGTCTACGCCACCGATGCGAGCCTCTACCGCATCCCGCCCTCGGCCGTCGTGCGCCCGAAGGACGTGGAGGAGATCCGCGGCCTGTTCGCCTTCGCGCGCCGGCAGAAGATCCCGCTCACCTTTCGCGCCGCCGGCACGAGCCTCTCGGGGCAGGCGCTCGGCACGGGAATCGTCGTCGACGTCTCGCGTCACTGGCGCCGCCTGGACGTCCTCGACGACGGCCGGCGGATCCGCGTGGCGCCGGGGGTGATCGGCGGGTTCGCGAACCGGGCGCTCGCCCGGTACGGAACCAAGCTCGGACCCGATCCCGCTTCCATCGACGCGTGCATGATCGGCGGCATCGTCGCAAACAACTCGTCGGGGATGTGCTGCGGGATCGAGCGCAACGCCTATCGCACCCTCGAGTCGCTGCAATTCGTGCTCCCCTCGGGGTCCGTGGTGGACAGCGGCCTCCCCCACGCCGGCGAGCGCCTGCGGGAGTCGGAGCCGGCGATCTGGAACGGGCTCGCCCGGCTGCGCGATCGGGTGCGCGGCGACGCCCCCCTCGCCGCGAAGATCGCGAGAAAATACCGCCTCAAGAACACGATGGGGTACCAGCTCAACGCGTTCGTGGACTTCCACGACCCGCTCGACATCCTCTGGCACCTGGTCGTCGGCTCGGAAGGCACGCTCGCGTTCGTCGCGGAGGCGACCTTCCGGACCGTTCCCGACCTCCCCCACAAGGCGACGGGGCTCCAGTTCTACGAAACCGTCCACGCGGCCTGCCGCGCGATCGAGCCGCTCCGGGAGTCCGGGGCCGCGGCGCTCGAGCTGATGGACCGCGCCTCCCTCCGCGCGGTCGAGGGGAGGCCGGGCGTTCCGGCGTCCGTCTCGCAGCTCGGGAACGACGCCGCGGCGATCCTGGTCGAATACCAGGCGGCGGACGCCGCGGAGCTGGATTCGGTGTCGGCCTCGCTCACACGCGACGCCGCCGAGCAGGGCGCGTTGTGGACGGTCCGGAAGGGGATCATCCCCTCCGTCGGCGCGCGCCGGCGCCGCGGCACCACGCTCGTGACCGAGGACGTCGTGTTCCCTCCCGAGCATCTCGCCGACGGCGTGCTCGGGCTGCAGGAGCTCTTCCGGAAGCACCGCTACGAGGACGCCGTCGTCTTCGGCCACGCGAAGGACGGGAACCTCCACTTCCTGCTCGCGCAGGGAATGGATGCCGACGGCGCCCGTCAGCTGGAGTCCTTCACGGCCGACCTCGCCGACCTCGTGATCGTGCGTCACGCGGGCGCGCTGAAGGCCGAGCACGGGACCGGGCGGAACATGGCCCCGTTCGTCGAGACCGAATGGGGAGCCGACGCCTACGCGGTCATGCGCGAGGTGAAGCGGCTGATCGACCCGGACGGGATCCTCAACCCGGGCGTGCTCCTCAACGACGACCGCCGCGTGCACGTCTCCTCGCTCAAGACGCTTCCCCCGATCGAGGAGGAGGCCGACGCATGCATCGAGTGCGGGTTCTGCGAGCCGCGCTGCCCGAGCCGAGACCTCACCCTCTCGCCGCGGCACCGGATCCTCGTGCGGCGCGAACGCGCGCGCCTGCTCGAGGACGGCCTCGAGGACCAGGCCGTCGCGCTCGAGTCGGAGTCGGCGTACGACGTGCTCGACACCTGCGCGACCGACGGGTTGTGCGCGACCGCCTGCCCGGTCGCGATCGACACCGGCAAGCTCGTGAAACGGCTTCGAGCCGAGGGGCACGGCCCGATCGCGCGGACGACCGCAGCCGCGCTGGCGTCGGGCTTCCGCGTGGTCGAGCCCGCGGCGCGAATGGCCTTGCGACTCGGGCGTTCCGCCGCCTCCACCTTCGGCGACGCCGCGATCTCCGGGGCGACCTCCGCGCTGGGATTTCCGGAGTGGCTTCCCGATTCGCCCCCACCGGCGCCGCCGCTCCCGCGGACCACGCGCGAGGGGGCGGCCGCCGTGTACGTCCCGTCGTGCGTCAGCCGCATCGCCGGGGACGGCGAGCAGGAGTCCCTCGCGGCGACGATCGTGGCCGTCGCCGCGCGCGCTGGGATCGCGGTCTGGATCCCCGGCGACGTCGCCGGGAGCTGTTGCGGGATGCCGTTCGCATCGAAGGGATTCCCCCGCGAGGCGGCGGCGCTCGAACGCGCGTCCCACGCACGGATCGATCGCTGGACCCAAGGGGGGAAGCTCCCGGCCTTCACCGACACGAGCCCCTGCGCCCACCAATGGGGCGGCTCGGTCCTCGACGGCATCGCCTTCGCGCACGACGTGGTCCTGCCGCGACTGCCGATCCGGCGCCGCCTGCCGTCGGTGGCGCTGCACGCCGTCTGCTCGGCGCAAAAGCTCGGGCTCGACGCGAAGTTCCGCGCGATCGCGAGCGCGTGTGCGAGGAACGTGTTCGTTCCGCCCAGCGCCGGTTGCTGCGGCTTCGCCGGGGATCGCGGGTACCTGCACCCCGAGTTGACCGCCTCCGCGACCGCGGAGGAAGCGCGCGAGCTCGCCCACCGCGAGTTCGACGGCTACTACGCGACCAGCCGAACGTGCGAGATCGGCCTCGAGCGCGCGACCGGATGGCCGTGGCGTTCGATCTGGCGACTGCTGGACGCGGCCTCGCGCTAGGTTGCGAGGACCGCGACCCGGTACCACGCGTTGTTCTGGTACCCCTTCGCGTTCCAGATTCCCGCGGGATGCTCCGGCTGCCCGGACCCTGCGTCGTCCCACGCGCGGGCGACGATCGTCCCCGCACCCGGCGCGAGGCGCACGCCGGCGCGGAAGCGCGTCCACGACCACCTCGAGGCGCGACGCTCCAGCGTCGCCTCCACCCAGCTTCCGCCCGCGTCGCCGGAGATCTCGACGCGCGCGATCGTGCGTCCTCCGCCCACGAGCGCGACCCCCGAAACTTCGACGCGCCCCGCAGCGAGTTCCGCGTCGGGCGACGGCGACGTCACGATCGCGTTGACGGGGAACGCGCCGAGCATCGGCCCCGCCTCCGCGCCCGGTGCCGCGTCCGCAGGCAGCAGCCGGTAGGCCCTGCGCTGGAAGTAGTTGTCGCTCGGCTGCGCCTGAACGCGGATCCGCGAGAGCCACTTGACGCTGCGCGCGCCGATGTACCCCGGCACGAGGGCCCGCAGCGGAGCGCCGTGCACCGCCTCCAGGGGCGCGCCGTTCATCCGGTCGGCGAGGAGCACCTCGCCCCCGACCGCCTTCTCGAGGGGGATCGACCCTCCGAAGCCGAAGGTGTCCCCGTGCCGCTCGCAGAGGTCGAGCCCTTCGAAGGCGACGTGCGCGGCGCCGTCGCGCAACCCCGCGACCGCGAGCACGTCCGCGAGCGCGAAACCGCTCCAGGCCGCATTGCTCGCCGCCTCCGGGCCCCACGGGAGCTCGCCGGGGGTCGGCGCGACGGCCATCAGCTCGAGGCGTCGGTTTCCCGCGCAAGGCAACACCGCCTCGACGTCGCGTCGAGGAAGTCGCGCGAGGTCGTCGAGCGAGAGCACGAGCTCGCGGTCGACGAGCCCCTCCACGACGAGTCGGAACGCGGCGCGATCGATGTCGGGAACGTCGGCGTGGTTGCGCACGTAGAAAAGCGGCGTCGGCGTGACGGCCTGCGCACCGAGGAGATCGAGCGGCGCGCCGCCGTTGAACGGAGCCTCGGAGCGCACCACGAACCGCGGGTGTTTTCCGAACCTCAAGCGCTCACCAGGGGTCGTAGCACAGGGTCCGTTCCCGTCGGGACCACGTGCCGTCGGCTTCGCGCGTGTAACACGCGCACTTGAGCAGCTCGGGACCGTACACGTGCAGCGTGAGCGCGGGCGCGTCGGCGGACGCGTTCCCGTAGACGTGGTGCTCGAACGGAGGGAAGATCGCGCCGGTGTCCCCGATGCGCGTCAGCTCGCGCGCCTGCGGCTCGAATCGCCACGAGCCGTCGCGCGAGTCGAGCACGCGATACGGCTCGGAGAACGTCGCCCCCGAGAGCACCCCCTCGACGCACCAGGAGCCGTCGTGGTCGTGCACGGGCGCGAACTGCCCCGGCCCCCATGCCATCGCCACGATCGAGAACCGGCCCTCGGGATCCCGGTGGATGAGGCGGCGCGCGTAGCGATCGGGGAAGGCGCGCGAGGCGGACGGCGGCAGGGTGACCCGCGCACCGGCGATGCGGGCGGCGAGCGCCTCGCGCACCGCGGAGGCGATGGCGGCGGGATCGCCGGCGTCGAGACATCGCCCGACGGCTTCGGCGAATCCGGACAGCGGGTTCGGGGCCGGTTCCGGCATGACGCCGGAACGTACACGGAGGAACGGCTCCGGGGAAGTCGAAAAGTGGTCGAAGGTCGGGTTCCGGGACCGCCGCGCGGGGCTCTCTTATACTGCTCGGCCGGCCCCACCCGAAGCTCGATCCGGGGCCGCCGCGCTCAGGGGGAACCACGGTGCCGAAACCGCTCCACACGATCCAGCCCGCCCGCCTTCGCCCGGGGACCACGCGCGACACGCTCCCCGCGCCGCGCCCTTCCGACCTCGCCGGCACGCAGGCGGGCCACGTCCTCCGCGGGACGGCGCTCATCTTCTGGGACCCGAAGCGCCCCGGGAGAAAGCTCGACGCGATCGACACCGACCAGATCACTCCGGCCGCCGACTGCGTGTCGGAGAGCCTCGAGACTCTCGACGAACGCTGGAAGGCCGGATCGTTCCGGCACCTCATGCCCGACTTCCGCAAGCGCGTGCACGCCGGCCAGACGTTCGTGATCGCGGGGGAGCGCTTCGCCATCGGCTCCTCGCGCGAGATGAGCCCCGCGGGGCTCAAGGGGGTCGCCGAGGAGGCCGGCCTCGAACTGGTGATCGTCTGCTCCCACAACATGGGAGACATCTTTCGGCGCAACAGCTTCAACCTCGGCCTGCACGTCGTGCAATGCCCCGAGGCGGTCGAGGACGCCCGCGACGGCGACGTCCTGACCTTCGACACCGCCTCCCGCGAGCTGGCCAACGAGACGCAGGGGAAACGTTACCTCCCCGTGCCGCTCACGCCGAAGGAGGACGAGATCCGCCGCTCCGGCGGGATCTTCGCGATCGGCCGCCGCGAGTTCCGCGACTCGGTGAAGCACGCGCCGCGGATCGTGTGGCCCGACCCCGAAATCGCCCGGCGCCTCACCACCTCGGAGCAGATCCTCTGGGCGCACCGCGTGGACAAGGACGCCGAGGTCAAGGCGGGAACCACCGTACGCGTGTACGCGGACCTCCTGCCCGCCAGCGACGGCACCGCCCCGTTCGCGATCCACACCTTCAACCAGATCACCGGAGGGACCTCGATCTTCCCGAGGCAGGCGGCGATCGCGAACGATCACTTCGTCTTCACCGGCGTCGACTCCGACGAGAAGCAGACCTCGATCGGTCGCGCGTTCGCGGCCGCGCAGGGGATGGAGAAACCGTATTACGCGACCCCCGGGGACGGCATCTTCCACTTCTATTTCCCCGAGCAGGGGCTCGTCGTCCCGGGGATGATGATCCCCGGCGCCGACTCGCATTCGCGCGCCTACGGCGCCTACGGCGCGATCGGCATCGGCGTCGGCTCGACGACGCTGGGATTCGGCTGGTCGACCGGGCACATCTACACGACGGTCGCCAAGCCGCGGCGCGTGGTTTTCACCGGCGCGCTGCAGCCCTGGGTCACCGGGAAGGACCTCGTCCTCGAGCTGCTGCGCCGCTGGGGGGCGAAGCAGTCCGAGGGGATGAGCGTCGAATTCGTGGACGCGAAGGGACAGCTCCCGATCGCCTACCGCAACACCATCTGCAACATGATGGCCGAGGCGGAGAGCTGGAACGGGATCTTCGCCCCCGACGAGATCACGTACTCGTGGTTCCGCGCGAAGGGGATGGCCGACCTCCCTTACCCGCCGATCGCCCCGGGAGCGGACGTCGCGTGGGCGATCGACGAGACACTCGCGCTCGACGGCGTCGTCACGATGATCGCGAAGCCGTTCAGCCCGGGGAACGCCTTCCCCGCGGAGGAGGTCGCGAGGGAGAAGCTCACCTTCGACAAGGCGATGATCGGCTCGTGCACGAACGGCGGGTACGACGACCTGCTGTCCGCGGCGCTGGTGATCCGCGCCGCGCGGCAGTCGGGAGCGAAGAAGACGGCGACGGAGCTCGTGGTTTTCCCCGGCTCCGGCGGGGTGAAGCATCAGATCGAGCGCCCCGACGCGCGCCTGGGCGGCGAGAGCATCGCCGAGGTCTTCCGGTCGGTGGGAGGGGCGATCCGCCAGAGCTGGTGCGGCCCGTGTTTCGGCCAGGGACCCGACGCCCTCAGGCCGGGCCAACGCGCGATCACGTCATTCAACCGGAATTGGCAGAACCGCATGGGAGTGGGCGGCGAGGGGTACCTCGCGAGCCCCTCGGTCGTGGCCGCCAGCGCGATCCTGGGCTACATGGCCCCCCCGAGCGAGCTCGGGTTGTCCTGGGAGGCGGAGCGCTTCTCGGTCTGAGTCTCGTGAGCGGCGGCGCCGATCCGTAATGGGGATGTACCCATCGCGCGAATCCGGCACTAGAAAACGTCGAATTCTCGACAATCCCGCGCGGCGCGGCTTTCGCATGCTACGACCGCGGAAGTCACCAGAAACATGGGGGACCGCAACACCATGAGTAAGAAATTCTCGATCGCAGTCACTTTCGCCGTCGCCGCGATGCTCACTCTTTCCGGGTGCAGCTCATCCGACAACGTGACGGACCCCTCCGCCGGCCAGTCCACGACGGCCGTGGAGGTCTCCGCGGCCCGGGCAGCGGCCGGGGCTCCGGTGGCCGACCTCGGCGGCGACCTTGCTGCCGGCCTCATCCTCCAGGGCGGTGCGGGCCTCGGGACCTGCGAGGCGACGTTCGACCTCGGGAACGGGATCACCGGGACCTGTTCCGAGTCCCCGGAGGGGACCTTCAACTTCGCCTTCTCCGGCACCACGAACGTCGGCGGCCGCAGCACGACGGTCGACGGCACGATGGTGGCGACGTCGGGAGCGACCGGGGTCACGATCGACCTCGACGCCACCGCCACGTGGTCCGGCGGCTCCGCCACCGTGGCGGTGAACGGCACGATCACCCCCGGTTCCGGCGGCGGCCTCGGAACGGTGGCGCTGACGGTGCAGGTGACGGTCGACCAGACCGGCCGGTCGGCGGTGAGCGGGACCTTCCTCCTCACGCCGAACGGGATGTCGTTCTCGGCGTCGAACGGCGGCGTCCTCGTCGGCGTCGCCTTCAACCGCGAAACCATGACCGGAACCGCCACGGTCGGCGGCGTCGTGGTCGCCAACATCTCGGTGCAGAACGGCTGCGCGGTCATCGACTTCGTCGACCCGACCTCGGAAGACCGGACGGTCTGCCCGGACTGAGTCCCCCCTCGCCCACGGCGCGGCGGCCGAGTCCGCCGCGCCGTGGGTTCCTCTCCAGAGCCCCCGCACGCCGTGATGACTGGGGGTCTGCCTACCAGTACTGGTCGCTTCCGACGGTCGGTTCGATCACCTCGGGCGGCAAGACCTTCGAGGTCCGCACGCAGCTCAACGTGGCCGTCGACTACTGCTCGCCGCAGTCGTTCTGCCAATTCGGCACCGGCGACTCGACGACGCAATGGTCCGGCGGCTCGCTTGCGTGGCGCGGGTCCGGCTCCGCCGTGCTCGGCGGCGGGGGGCCTGCGACGAACTTGGGGCTCAATATCTCCACCGGCGAAGCGTACGGGTACGTCACTTCGGACGCTTTCATCCTGAGGGACTTCGAGGACATCGGGTTCACGACCCGCATCGAGAGGGGGACGGGTGCCGGGTCGATCTCGCACGGCTCGACGCTCCTCGCACGGCGGCGACGCGCACGCGCCGTGGTTTGACCCCTCAAGCCCGCGAAGCTCGTTAGTCCGTCAGGAGGTCCC